>JAFZET010000453.1 GCA_017560565.1 Clostridia bacterium
AAAGCTCAGCTCCTTCGAGGAGATCCCCTTATACTTTCTGGCAAAATATTCCCACAGGAACTGGAAGCCCTCCTGCGCCGCTTCATCCCGCCACAGGTTGTGGATCTCTTTTTCCGGCCAGTTGATACAGTACCCCGGCGCCCGGTGGAGATTCAGGCAGGCATGGAGCCCCCTCTCCCGGCAGGCATCGATGTACCGATCCAGATAGGCAAGAATATCCTCATTGGGGTGGGTATAGTCGTGATCCTTCGTCCAGAAAGAATAGTCCACCGGAATCCGGACAAAATTGAAGCCTTCCTCTGCGATGAAATCCAGTTCTCTGAGATCCGGTTCCTTAGGCAGAGGGTTCCACTGGTTGTACGCATACATCCATAAAAAGTTGAATCCGTAGTGCAGCATAGGGGTACCTCCTCTGTGTTTTTTCTTTTACTATATCATATTCCGTACCGCTTTGCAAGGAGACGGAGGGATTTTTTTGCGGCAACAGTACCGGATATATGATAGAAACATAAAATATTTACAACCCATTTATGGAAAAAAAGGTGCAAAACCACGGGAAATATGTTATACTAAAGAAAATCGTTATACACACAACATATTCAGTGATTTTCATCCAAAGGAGATTTATAATATGGGACTGATCAAAGCAATTACCGGAGCGGTCGGCGGCGTACTGGCGGACCAGTGGAAGGAGTTTTTCTACTGCGAAGCACTGGACAACGATACCCTGATGGTCAAGGGCGTGAAGCGCACTTCCTCCCGTTCCTCCAACACCAAGGGAAATGACAATATCATCTCCAATGGTTCCGGCATCGCCGTAGCGGACGGACAGTGCATGATCATCGTGGAGCAGGGCAAGATTGTGGAATTCTGCGCAGAACCCGGTGAATTCACATGGGATTCTTCCTCCGAACCGTCTCTGTTTACCGGCAATCTGGGGGAAAACCTGCTGGAAACCTTCAAGCTGATCGGCAAGCGCTTTACCTATGGCGGCGACACCGGTAAGGATCAGAGAGTGTACTATTTCAACACCAAGGAAATTCTGGACAACAAATTCGGTACCGCCCAGCCCATCGCCTTCCGGGTAGTGGACTCCCGCATCGGTTTTGATGTGGACGTTTCCCTGCGCTGCTTCGGTACCTACAGCTTCCGTCTCACCGACCCGCTGAAGTTCTATGCCAACCTGGCGGGCAATGTGAAAGACGCCTACAGTAAGGAAGAAATCCTGCCCACCATGAAGGTGGAATTCGTTTCCGCACTGGGTCCTGCTCTTGCCGGACTGTCTGAGCTGGAACTGCGGCCCAACCAGATCCCCGCCCACACCACCGAGCTGGAAAAGCATCTGAATGCCGAGCTGGCTGCGGAATGGGGCGCACGGGGTATCGGGGATGTCAAGGTTGCCATCAATCCCCCCACACTGACCGAAGAAGACCAGCAGATGCTCAAGGACGCCCAGAAGACCGCTATGTACCGGGATCCCGGCATGGCAGGCGCTACCCTGGTGGGTGCACAGGCAGAAGCCATGAAGGCTGCGGCAGGCAATGCAGGCGGTGCGGCTGTGGGGTTCATGGGTCTGAACATGGCAGCACAGAACGGCGGTATGAACGCACAGAACTTCTACCAGATGGCAGCACAGCAGCAGCCCGTACAGGCAGCGTCCGCAGCACCGGCGGATGGCTGGAAATGTGCCTGCGGTACCATGGCAGCCGGCAAGTTCTGTCCCGAATGCGGTGCAAAGAAGCCGGAAGAAAAGAAAGCCGACACATGGAAATGCGCCTGCGGTCATGAAGCAAGCGGTAAATTCTGCCCGGAATGCGGTGCCAAGCGTCCCGACGACGGCTGGACCTGCTCCTGCGGCAAGGTAAACAAGGGCAAGTTCTGCTCCGAATGCGGTGCAAAGAAGCCGGAAGGCGTACCCCAGTACAAATGCGACAAGTGCGGCTGGGAACCGGAGAAGGGCACAAAACCGCCTAAGTTCTGTCCCGAATGCGGCGATCCCTTCGATGACGGCGATATCCTTTGATTTCTGTTTCACCATGCCCGAAAGGAGGCACTATGGCAGAACAACTGCAATACAAATGCCCCTGCTGCGGGGGTGCTATTGAATTTCATGCAGGCTCACAGAACCTGAAATGTCCCTACTGCGACACGGAATTTGAACCGGAAACCCTGCAGAACTATGACGCACAGCTCCACGATACGGCAGAGGATCAGACCGACTGGGAAACCAATGATGACCCGCAGAATCAGTGGACGGAAGAAGAAGCAGAAGGTATGCGGGTATACGGGTGCAAGTCCTGCGGCGGAGAAATCACAGCAGACGCAACCACAGGTGCCACCCACTGTCCCTGGTGCGGTTCTCCCGTGGTAATGACCGGTCATTTTTCCGGAGGACGCAAACCCGATCTGGTGATCCCCTTTCAGCTGGACAAACAAGCGGCAAAGGAAGGGCTGAAAAAGCATCTCACAGGAAAAAAACTGCTGCCCAAAGTTTTCTCCGATGAGAACCACATTGATGAGATACGCGGAATCTATGTACCGGTCTGGCTCTTTGATACGGAAGCCAACGGACAGATCCGGTTCAAATGCACCCGTTCCCGGGTGTGGCAGGACAGAAACTATATCTACACCGAAACAAAATACTATTCCGTACAGCGCTCCGGCACCATGGCTTTCGGAGATATCCCAGTAGACGGTTCCGAAAAAATGGCGGACGATCTGATGGAATCCATTGAGCCCTACGATCTGTCCCAGGCAGTGGATTTTCGGACTGCCTATCTCTCCGGGTATCTGGCTGATACATACGATGTGACCGCCGAGGACTGTATGCCCCGTGCCAACCAGCGGGTGAAGGAAACCCTGGAGCAGCAGATTGCCGATACGGTTCGCCGGGATTACGACACTGCCGCCGCCGAATCTACCTCTGTCCGGTATCACGGCAGCCGGATCCGGTATGCGCTGTATCCCGTATGGGTACTCAATACCAGCTGGCAGGGACAGAATTATCTCTTCGCCATGAATGGACAGACCGGAAAATTCGTGGGCAATCTGCCCATGGATAAAAAAGCCTGGTGGAAATGGTGGAGCATCTATGGTACTGTTGCCTCCGCAGCAGTATTTGCGCTGGCGTGGCTGTTCGCCAGTCTGTAAGGAGGGATGACATGAAGAAATTTCTTTTATGCGTATCTGTCCTGCTCTGTACCCTGGCACTGACGGTAGGTACCGCTGCAAAGGAGCTGCCTTTTGTTGCGGACTGGGCAGATCTGCTCAGTGATGAAGAAGAATCGGCACTGAACGCTTTTCTGGAAGAGATCAGTGAGGAAGCCGGTGCCAACATCATTGTGGCAGCAGTGGATTCACTGGAAGGCACCGATGCCCAGACTTATGCGGATGATCTGTACGACGCCGGTTTGACCTATATGGGTCTGATGGACGGTACGGAAGACGGCGCACTGTTTCTGGTAGCCATACAGGAACGACAGTGGGCCATTTCCACCACCGGCACCGGAATCACCGTCCTCAATGAACCGGCACTGGATTCTATGGAGGATATCCTTGTCCCCTACCTCAGCGAAGGAGCATACTATCTGGCGTTCCAGACTTTCGGAGAACTGTGCGGTACGTACTGGGATGCGGACCCCTACGGGGATGAAAATTACGATCCGTTCTATGATGATTACTACAGTTCCGACAGGGAAACGGTACGCTTCGAACCTAAGTGGATTTTCATTTCCCTGATCGCCGGCTTCCTGATCGCCCTGATCCCCATGAGCATCCTGAAGTCTCAGCTGAATACTGTCCATATGCAGTCCGGTGCGGCATCCTACCAGAAACAGGACTCTGTACAGATCACCGATTCCAAAGATCTGTTCCTCTACCGGAATGTGACAAAAAAGCCCATCCCCCGGGACAATACATCCCGAAGCGGCGGATCCAGATCCGGCGGCTCGGTTCATATAGGCTCCTCCGGCCGATCCCACGGCGGACGCAGCGGCGGGTTTTGAGTCAGGTAAGATATAAGATGTAAGAAATAAGAAGTATCCCTGTCTGCATAAAATGATGCGGCAGCATACAGAAACAACAACCGGCAGGTACGGAGTAAAATCCAATACCTGCCGGTTCTCTTTATTGCATTCTATTACTTCTTATCTCTTACATCTTACTTCTTACTTCGTCAAAGGCTTCCTTTGCGATTTCCACCGTTTCGGCAATGTCCGCATCGGTCAGGCTGGCGTTGATGAAGTGGTTGTGGTGGCTGGTGAAGAATACGCCCCGGCGCACACATTCAGCGATCCACTTCTGATGGAGCATCAGGGAATCATCGTCCGCCAGACGGAGATAGAACAGGGAGGGCATCCCGGTCACACGCAGGTCAAACCCGGCTTCCACTGCCGCCTTCATCAGTTCTGTCCGCAGCTTTGTACCCTTATCCAGCAGGATCTGGGGACAGTTCAGCTTCTTCATCTTTTCGATACAGGCGATCCCGGCGGCAAAAGGCACCGCAGACAGCCAGTAGGATCCCGTATAGGACAGGGAGGAAATGGTGTTCTTCAGGAAATCCTTCCCGCACAGAGCAGACACGTTATATCCGTTGGCCAGTGCCTTGCAGAAGCAGATCAGATCCGCTTCAAAGCCGAAATAGTGGTCGGAGCCCTTGATGTCCAGACGGAAGCCCGCACGCACATCGTCCACGATCAGCAAGGTACTGTTGTCCGTACAGAGCTTGCGCACCTTCTGCCAGAAACCGTTTACGGGAAGCTGGTTGTCCATGAAATTCCCGTGCATATAGGGCTGACCGATGACAGCGGCGATCTCGCCACGGTTTTCCGCAAAGACCCGTTCCAGTGCCTGTGTATCGTTCCAGGGAATATAGATATTGTTGATAACATCTTCTTCAATGATCCCGGGATAGTCGATCTTCTGGGTCCAGGGAGACACGCCGTGGTAATATCCCTTGAAGAAGACGATCTTCTTCCGGTGGGTGTAGGCACGGGCTGCCATGACCGCCATGGAGGTTACATCATTGCCGTTTTTGGCAAAGAACGCCCAGTCGGCGGAGGCAACAGTATCCACCAGCAGCTCCGCAAAGTCGATCATCACAGTGGAGGGGGAGGTCATGCAGTCCCCTTTTTCCCGCTGTTTCCGGGCGGCTTCGTCCACATCGGGATCGTTGTAGCCCAGAATATTGGGACCATAGGCACACATATAATCGATAAACCGGTGTCCGTCGATATCCCACACATAAGAGCCCTTGGCATGGTCACCGAACAGGGGGAATGCTTCCACGGGGATAAAGCAGCCTTCCGCCGGTCCCAGATGCCCGTACACACCGGAGGGGATCACCTTTGTCGCCCGCAGGAACTGGGACTGGCTGTTGGGATAGGTATAAACTTCATGCATGATCGCATCCTCCTTACGCAAGGTACAGGGCAACCCTGTCCAGAATCCGGTTTACGTTGTCGATCTGGGAGATCATCCCCGCCATCCGCACATCTCCCGTACCGATGGAAGCCACGGCGTTGATTTTGCCGTCAAACAGTGCTCTGGCGGTGTCCATATCCCGGAAGGTCATCATGGAAGTCACCTTTTCGGGCACTTTGGGCAGAGGTGCCAGACGGCTCTTCTTTGCCTGGATGGCGAAAGCGGGACCGTTTTCGATACCCAGACGGATCACACCGTCCACGATATAGGATGCGCTGGCTTTGCCGATCCGGTCATGGTTGCCGATCTGGCACACGGCTCTGGTGATTACACCGAACATCAGCGTGGTGCTGATCCGTGCGAAATCCGGGTCTGCCATATCCTCTTCCGAAGGGCGGAGGTATTTTGTCAGAAGGTCGGTCAGCTTGGTGAATTTTCCCAGCAGGAAGGGCAGCTTGGTGAAACCCTTGGTGGGCACCGGCGTTACCGTACCGTCGATCAGACCATTGAACTTCTCCGGAGAACCGAAAGGCAGCTTCACTGTGCAGTCGTCCGCCCCTTCTCTGAGAATACAGCGTCCCCCGGCAAAGGAAAGGGTAGCAGAGGGACCGTCCTTGACAGCAAACCCAATGGAACAGGCACTCTTACCCAGAATCTTTTTGGCTTCTGCGGAAATCTCCAGCATGGCCGGAATTGCCCCCAGAATCCCGTATAAATTGATATACGCCAGTGTTGCGGCATCTGTCATCATATCATATACTCCTGTTATATAGTTCTTATCTTCCATACCCTGTCCGGGCAATTACGTTGTCCTGCAGACCTTCTTCCAGATTCACAAAATAGTCACTGTAGCCGCCCACCCGGACGATCAGGTTCCGGTGGTTTTCCGGATGCACCTTGGCATCCAGCAGATCCTCCTGGGATACCACGGTAACAGAAAGCTGCTGTCCGCCGCCTTCAAAGAATGCCTTCCACAGAGCCATGAAGTTTTCCATGCCCGCTTCGGTACGGAAAACCGCTTTGTCAAACTTGATGTTCAGAATGAACCCGCTGCCGGCCAGATGGTGGGGCAGATGGAGGACGGAATCCAGCAGTGCTGTGGGACCTTCCGCATCTCTGCCGGGTACCGCACCGATACTGTCCGCAATAATGGGATCCCCGCAGTGCCGTCCGTTGGCGCCTGCACCCACACAGCGTCCGTAGCTTGCCGCCCGGCTGAAGGGAGAGCATCCGCCGGAGTACCAGCCGCCCCGCCATGTCCGGATGGTCAGCAGATGACGGAAGAAATGCTCGGTGACTTCCCCTGCCAGTGCATCGGTCTCCGGATCCCCGTTGCCGAACCGGGCAGGCTTTTCGGAAAGCATCTTCCGCATGGGTTCGTTTCCGGCAAAGTCGTTTTCCATGGCTTCGGCGATCTGCGCCATGGTGAAATTCTTTTTCTCAAATACATGGTAGCGGATGGCGGCCAGAGAGTCCACTGCATCCGCCAGACCTTCGGCAAGGATCTGCCCGTGGTTGTACATAGGTCCGCCAGCCTTGAAGTCCCGTCCGTTTTCGATGCATCCCCGGATCATGACAGAACGCCACAGGTTGGGTGCGCATTCTCCATGGATCTTCTGGCACTTGTTGGACAGGCGGCAGGCGATGTCGGTCATGTCTTCCACCTGCTTGCGGAAGGCATTCATCACATCTTCAAAGGAAGCAAATTCTGCCGGATCGCCCGTGTCTTCCGCTACGATCTCGCCGGAAGTCAGGCATTTTCCCCGGGTCATGACATATTCCAGACACTTGTACAGGTTCACTTCCCCGTCTTCCAGACCCATGTGGCTCTTCCCCTGGATATCGATCTGGTTGCAGCCGTTCATGGCATAATTGTGGGCGTCCTTCGGGGGAATTCCCAGCTCTTCGATAAACATCCGGCAGACCGCCCGGTCGTTGTACAGTGCCGGGATGCCGCAGCCTTCCGCCAGAGCTTCCGCCGCAGACCGCAGCAGAGCCGGATCGGTATTGTCATGACACCGCATGGTCAGGTTGGGGGTCTGGTAGCGGTATTTCTTCACCAGCTCCAGGATGGCGAAGGAGATCTCGTTTGTGGTATCGTTTCCGTTCTCATCAGAGCCGGAGATGCATATATTCCATGTGCGGTGCTTGTGGAAGCCCTGCCACATCCCTTCCAGAATGGCAAACGCTTCGTCATAGGGCGTCTTCACCCAATAGGGCAGGAAGATCTGATCCAGCCGTCCGGGAGAATCGTATCCGTCGTAGGAGAAGAACAGCCAGAAGAACTGCGCCGCAGAGAGAAAATCGTACGGCGGGTTCTGGGGACAGGTTTCCATCGTCTTTGCCAGTGCCAGCAGATGCGCCTTTTCCGCTTCCGTTTCCGCCTCTGCCGCCAGCCGTTCCGCTTCCGCCTTCACACGCTGTCCCACGTTCTCAAACAGATCCAGTACCCGTTCCAGACCATCGTAGAAATCGGCGGCATAGGGATGCACCTTCCGGTACCGGGTAATCAGCGCACGGATGCCGGATGTACCCATTTCCAGAAGTCCCCCGAAATCGGGCACCGTATGTCCCGCCCAGGTACCGCCCCAGAGAGTCTTGTTGGCCATCAGCTTCCGCTCGTTTTCGGTAAAGCACTGCCAGATACGGGAACCGGTGTCACAGTCGGACAGAGCCTTTTCGGCGGCTTCAAAGAACGGTGCGTATTCCGGGAACTTTTCTTTCTTGTCCCGCATTACATTGCCCCGCCAGATCATCCCGGAGCCGGACAGAAATCCCGCACCTTCCACCAGCCGTCCGCACTGGAACAGACCGACCTCAGCGTCATATTCAATGGGAAATACTTCTCCCTCGGCGTACAGACCTTCCCCCATGGCAGCATAGGGACCTTTTTCTGCGGCGGCAAGATACCCGGCGGCAAAGGGTTCGGCAATTTCAGAGATATACGGCAGTTTCATATCCAATTCTCCTGTCAGTATGCAGCAGTACACTGCGGATTCTATTGTCTTCATTATATCAAAAAACGATGCGGATGTCAACGTATCCCTTTATCTCTCCGGCAGCATACCGTATTCTTTTTTACAATATTCCGCATCCGAAATTATTAACACAGTTTATATACGGTTCTTCCCCAAAAACAGACTTGACGAAACTGCAGTTTTGGGGTATAATAAATCCGTACATACCCAGAAATGCGGATGTATATTTCCAAATTTCTCAAGGCATTCCGCCGTAACGGAATACAGAAAATTTCAAAAGGAGTTTATCATGAAGAAAGTACTTTCTCTCGTACTGGCTGGTCTGCTGACTGCTTCTATGGCAGTTGTTGCAGGTGCACAGGCAGGCAACAAGAACATCGGTACCATCCCCTATGTTACTGATGCAATCGTTGTTGACGGTGAAATGGACGCTGCTTATGCAGGCGCCATGGTTACCGATGTTAAAACCGCATTCAGCGGCGATCTGACCGCTACCGCTACCGCTTATGCTATCCACAACGGTGAAAACCTGTACGTTTACGCTGAAATCCTGGATGCTGACATGGTAGAATGCGACCCCGCAAAGCAGGAATCTGCTCCCTGGGAAACCGACTCTTTCGAAATCATCCTGGACGGTACCAACGCTACTGCCGATACTCTGTATCAGGCTCGTGTTGACTGGGCAGGCTGGGCTTCCTACTACACCAACTACGGCTCCAAGGGCGGCGTTTCCGGTTACGGTCCCGCTGCTTACCCGGGTGTACAGGAATGCGCTGCTACTGAAATCGACGGCGGTTACGCTATCGAATGCGCTCTGAACCTGGCTAAGTTTGACTCTGTTCCCGGCACCAAGATCGGTATCCACTACCAGATCAACGATATGCACTCCGACGGCTCCGGCCAGACCGTTATCACCGCTTCCGGTCAGGGTCCCTGGGATGGTCCCAACTATCTGGAAGCTACCCTGGCTCCCGTTACCGGTGACATCGTTCTGAATGTATTCTCTCAGGCTCAGGTTATCGATGATGATACCACCCAGGACAAGGGCGGCAACAACACCAACATCTCCCTGATGGAACAGTACGGCTGCGGCAACTCCTCCCTGAACGACTACGTTTACTTTGACGACGTAGACTTCGGCGACAATGGTGCTGACGCTATCACCGTTCACTTCGGCTACGGCTGGGAAGACGGTTCCGTTACCAAGGTTGAAATCATCCTGGACGATCCCGATGCAGCTCCTCTGACCACTCTGGATATCGAATGGACCGGCGGCTGGGACATTGCCAACTCCGGTTACATCACCGAAGCCGTTGACTTCCCCGCAGGCGTTCACTCTGTATACTTCAGATTCGCCAACGAAAAGTCCGGTTCTCTGTCCGAAGTATTCTTCGCAGAAGCTGAACCCGCTCCCGTTGTTGAAGACGTTGCCGGCGGTTCCGCTCCCGCAACCTTCGACGCCGCTGTGATCGCTGCTGTAGCTGCTATCATCTCCGCTGCAGGTTACGCTGTTTCCAAGAAGAGATAAGTCTGACACTGTCACGACTGTCTGTTTCTGAACAGAACTGAACTGAATAAAAAGACTCAGGGTTACGGACCTGGGTCTTTTTTTGCGGAAATATGCGTTTTTTCCGTGACAATTCCATCGGAATCCTGTATAATACAGATACACGAGCACAGCGGAGGTATTTTTTATGAAACTGGGTCTTTTCACCGATCCCCACTACAGCAGTCTGAAAGTCACCTGCGTCACCAGACGTCCCTCTCTCTCCCTGGGGAAAATGCGGGAGGCTTTAGCCGCCATGGCGGACTGCGACCTGATTCTCTGCCTGGGAGATCTGATCGATGACTGCGGCGATCCCGTCAAAAACCGTGAGATCCTGACGCAGGCGGCAGAGCTGTTCCGCAGTTCTCCGGTTCCGGCATACAGCCTGATGGGAAATCACGACTATCACGCCTTCACCCGGGAAGCATTTCAGGAAACTGCCCCTTCCGTAACACCGCCCCCTGTTCTGCGGCTCTGCGGCAAAACCTTCCTTTTCCCCGACAGTGCATACCGGGCAGACGGAATCTCCTACAGCGGCAATCCTTTCGACTGGACGGACAGTTTTCTGCCGGAAACGGAGCTGGACTTCCTGCGGACAACCCTGGCGGATCCGGAAACCGCCGAAACCTTTGTGTTCCTCCACCAGAATCTGGATCCCGCTGTAGAGATGCATCACATCATCAAAAATGCCGCCGCCGCACGGGAGCTCCTCGCTTCCTCCGGTAAGGTGAAGACAGTTTTCCAGGGACACTACCACCCGGGACACGAAAACGAGATCGACGGTATCCGGTACATCACCCTGCCTGCCATGTGTGAGGGGGAAGAAAACCGGTATGCTGTTTATGAAATCTGACCGGGCAGAAAGGACGTATCTATGGCAAAAGCGGA
Source organism: Clostridia bacterium (assembly GCA_017560565.1). Taxonomy (GTDB): domain Bacteria; phylum Bacillota; class Clostridia; order Oscillospirales; family CAG-272; genus UMGS1696. The sequence goes on from JAFZET010000453.1 coordinate 10,834, forward strand.
AATGACGATCCTGACCAATATGTGCATGGTGCGGGATGGGGACAAGGTACTGGTACAACGGCGGAATGATCCCCATTGGCCCGGTGTGGTCTTCCCCGGCGGACACGTGGAAGAGGGCGAATCCTTCACAGATGCAGTGATCCGGGAGGTATATGAGGAAACCGGCATCACCATTGAACATCCCCGGCTGTGCGGACTGAAGCAGTTCTGGAACCGGGAAGGCGTGCGGTATATCGTATTCCTCTACCGGACGGAGACCTTCACGGGAGAGGTACGCTCTTCGGAAGAAGGAGAAGCATTGTGGCTCCCCCTGGACGAGCTGAAAAACCAGCCCATGCCCCGTGGCTTTGCGGATATGGTGCCGGTGTTTCTCTCAGACGGGACGGAGGAGATGTTCTATACGCCGGATATGGGGCTGGAGATGAAGAAGTAAGAATTGAGAATTATGAATTAAGAATTTATCCATGGTATAAAAAATGGCTTGCAGAGCAGATAGTTTTCCGCTTTGCAAGCCGTTTTTGTTATGCGATATATTCCGGGTAGATTGCCGGGGGGTAGTATATGCTGTCGTCCGGGTAGGTGAACCGCCAGTAGGGGAAACTGCTGCGGCAGATGACGACCGCTTCGTTGTATCCATCGGTGGACAGCGTTTCCGGGAAAATATCCCCGCTTCCAGATTAACCCGGTTTTATAAAAACAAAAACCATGTAGGGCGGGATTGACCCACCCTACGGTTTATACCGTTTATTCAGCCAACAGCGGTGTCGTTAATCATCGGTTACTGAATTCTCAATTCTCAATTCTTACTTCTAAATTCTTAATTACTTCTTACCTCTGATCTCTTACCTCTTACTTCTCACTTCTCCCCCACCGGTTCCCCGAGGTTTCCGTCAAAGCGGCAGTTCCCCTTGCCGTCCCAGCGGATGTTTTCCTTCATGGCGCCGTGGTGCATGACGTTATTTGCAAACACGCAGTAATCGCAGTCCTTCACCACCATGGCAATGTCCGGACTCCATGTACCCTGTCCGCCGTCATCCCTTCCGTGACGCAGGGTATTCCCCGTAAAGGTCACGTTGACACAGTGTTCCATCAGCACATGGCTGTTTTCCTCTTCCGTTTCCAGACCGGGACCGGGCTTGCCGCTGCGGTTGATCAGGTTGCCCGTGATGGTCACGGATTCCATCTGTCCCCAGGAGGAACCCAGCTTCAGTGCCGGTCCGCCGCTGCGGTCGAAATAGTTGCCGGTGATGTTCATGGTATTGCCGCTCGGGATCACAAAGCCGCCCACCCGGTTCCATTCCACACGGTTGCCGGTGGCGGTGACGGATGCCGTGCAGGGACCGCCCAGGATCCCGCCCAGCCGGTTGGCAGAGAACCAGTTGTCCAGAATGAACCCGTCCCAGCCGTCGATGTACAGACCTGCGCCGCCGTTGAAGCACAGCATACAGTGACGCACGGAGAAACACCAGATATGCTCCAGCCGTACCCCGTCACCGGTAAAGTGACCGATCTTGCAGTCATCGAAGGTGGGGGTGTCTTCCTTCCCGCCGCCGTTATACTGAGGCCAGTACAGCTTCACGCCGTGGATCTTTTCGCCCAGCCTCTGCCCGTCCAGATTCATGCCGGAGATCTGACAGCCAAAGGCGCCGGTGATGTCGATCATGCAGTCGGTTTCCGCTGTATTCAGCTGGAAAATGGATCCGCCGTAGCCGCCGAACAGCCATGCCGCCGTACCGGAAAGCTTGGTCTGGGGACGCATGGTCAGTTTCCCGGTTTTATAGATTCCCGGCGGTACGATGACCTCGCCCATGCACTGACCCGCTTTGTCAAGAGCCGCCTGAATGGCTGCGGTGGAATCGGTCTTTCCGTCCGGCATCGCACCGAAATCGAGAATGTTGAAAATAGATGACATACTGTACCTCCTGATGATGATTCTGATTTTACTGTATCATAAATTTACCGTATCGGCAAGTGAGCAGCGTTATATTTTACAAAAACGAAACATTTTCTCCTGCAGGTATCCTTCAGCGGGGAAACACATCCGGCAGATCTCTGCGGCGGCATCCGCAGGCAGGATCAGAACAGGCTCCCGGATCATGAACCGGTACATGGTTGCCCTCCGCAATATCCACAAACCATTTTGCCAGCTCGGCAAAGACCAGATCCCGGTCGGTTTCGTTCAGGATCTCGTGCCGTCCCGGGTAGAGCCACAGATCCACATCCCGCATACCGGCTTCCAGAAAGGTATCGGCAGACAGACGCACGCCTTTGCCGAAATCCCCCACAGGATCTTCTTCCCCCGACACAAACAGCACCGGCAGATCCTTCGGCATGGCGGCAAGCAGTATGGGATCGTGAAGCCGTTTTATGGCGGAAAACAGGGTGTGATAGCCGTTCAGCGTAAACCGGAAGCCGCAGCGGGGGTCGGCTATATACCGATCCACCATCTCCGCATCCCGGCTCAGCCAGTCCTTGTCTGTGCGGGCGGGACGGACAGCCTTGCTGTAGCTGCCGAAAGCCATGCTGTCCACCAGTGCGCTCCGGTGGTGCCAGCCTTTCCACCCGGCAAGCAGGGTACAGACAGTTATGCCTGCCTTCACCAGCTTTTCCGGCTGGTATCCGGTACCCATAATGACCACACCGGCAAGTTCTCCTCCCCACCTGCCCAGGTAGTTCCGCGCCAGAAAAGAGCCCATGCTGTGTCCCAGCAGAATGTACGGCACACCGGGAAAGTATTTCTTTGTCAGCCCGGTCAGGGTATGCATATCGGCAAGCACCACATCCAGACTGTCCTGATCGGCGAAATACCCCCAGTTGTCCTGTGTAGTCACTGAATCCCCGTGACCCAGATGGTCGTTTCCCGTGACCGCAATGTCCAGTTCGTTCAGATACAGGGCAAAGGGTTCATACCGGAGGATAAACTCCGCCATCCCGTGGGCAATCTGCAGAACCGCCCGTGGCGGCTTGTCTGGAATCCAGCGGTGTGCATGAATTTCTGTTTTTCCGTCAGCGGACAGGTATGTGAATGTTTCTTTTTGCGGCATAAAGAACTCCTTTTCGGATTCCGGATCTATTTTCTTCAGTATAGCATATTTCCGCCCGCCTTTCCGGAAATTCACATTTTGTTTACATATTTACCCTTCTGCCATGATAAAATGAAGAAAAACAGCTCTGCGGGAGGTTTTCAATGTACATCAAACGAATTTATCTGGAAGAAAACAACGACAAAGTCTGGCTGGACTGCTATATCGCCGACCCAGTGAACGGTTATACCCGCTCTGCCATTCTGGTGATCCCCGGGGGCGGTTACGGGTGCGTCTGCTCCGACAGAGAAGGGGAGCCCATCGCCCTGGGATTTATGTCCCACGGATACAATGCCTTCGTACTGCAGTATTCCGTTGCCAGAGAAAAGACCTATCCGGCACAGCTGATCCAGGCATCCCTTGCCATGGCGCACATCCGGGACAACGCCGAAGCCTACGGCATCGATCCAAATAAGGTATTTGTCACCGGTTTCTCCGCCGGGGGGCATCTGGCAGGTTCTCTCGGCACCATGTGGCATAAGCCCTGTGTCTGCGAAGCCACCGGCATGGCATACGGCAAAAACCGCCCGAACGGCATGATGCTGGTATATCCCGTTGTCACAGCTCTGGCGGAATACACCCACCTCGGTTCTTTCCGGAATCTGTGGGGATGCGACGATCCCACGGAAGAAATGCTCCGTGAGGTCAGTCTGGAAGCCAATGTGGACGAAAAGTCCGTACCGCTGTTCCTGATCCACACCTCCAACGACCAGGTGGTGGACATCCGGCACGCTCTGACCCTGGCTGACGCCTACAAGGAAAACAGGCTGATGTTTGAAATGCACATTTTCCCCGATGCACCTCACGGGATTGCCCTGGGCAATGACATCACCCGCTGCGGCAACGAAAAGTGGAGCGATCCCGCCATGGGCAAGTGGATCGAACACGCCGTATACTGGGCGGACAAGTTCGGGAACTGATCCGATACGCAAAAACTGCTGTCATCCTTTTGGATCACAGCAGTCTTTGTTTTTAAGTAAATGATGATTAACTACGCTACTGTTGACTGAACAGAAAGTAGGGCGGGATGCCCACATCCCGCCCTACGGTTGATACCGTTTATTCAGCCAACAGCGGGTTGGTTAATCATCATTGACGTAAGATTTATTCGTCCAGATCAAAGCACATTTTTTCCATGTACAGTTCCCCGAAGTCGGCTTCCGCAGACAGTTCAATGTATCGGTTTCCCTGCCGCACATCTTCCAGAATCTCCCGGAAGGAACGATGGAGCCAGAAAGCCGCACAGCCCGCTTCCGAAGAGTTGCCCACCGCCGTTACCCGGTTTTCCAGAGACCGTGGGAACAGTCCCACACCGGCGGCAGATGCCACATCCAGTCCGTGCCCGAAAGAGCCTGCCAGACAGACCTCGTCCACTTCGTCCGCTTCGACGCCTGCTTTCTGACACAGGACTTCCACACCGGCGGCAATGGCGGCTCTGGCTGTCTGGATCTGCCGCACATCGCTCTGGGTCAGGTACACGCCGGGGGCAAAGGTGCACACCTCGCCGTCCTCGTCCACGCCAATACCGTCTTCCGGTGCGATCTTCCATTCGTCCGGATCGTCCGTCAGAGAACCGTATTCGTCCGCCAGACCCAGAGACAGCATCTGCCACATCCCGTCCAGGATGCCGCTGCCGCACAGACCCGCGGGCTCCCCGCCGCCAACCGTGGTCAGCGCAAATGTTTCTCCGTCCCACTTGATCCGGGTCACAGCGCCCTTGGTGGCAGGCATCCCCAGCTCGATATGGGCACCTTCAAAGGCAGGTCCCGCCGCCGTTGCCGCAAAGAGCCATTTTCCGTCTTTGTATACACCCAGTTCCCCGTTGGTTCCCAGATCCAGGAACAGGATGGTTTTCTCTTTCCGTTCCGGTTTATCCCACAGGAGCCATGCCGCCCCCATGAGAATATCGCCGCCCACATAGGAAGCCGCCGCCGGTGCCAGATATGTTGCCGGATCGGTGTCCATCACATCCCCGAACCGGCTCTGGGTATAAAAGGGAACTTTACCGATGGGGGCGGGATTCAGACCGGCGTACAGATGCTCCATGACCGCATTGCCCGCCAGAATCCGGCATACCGGTGCTGTGATACCCTTTTCCGCCGCCAGTGCTGTCAGCTTTTCATCCACCGCCGCCTGCATCTGCCGGCACATGACATCCGTACCTTCCGGGTGCTCCATGGCATAGGATATCCTGGAAATTACGTCCGCCCCGTAACTTCGGGAGGGATTGGCAAAAACCGTGCCGCCCAGCCGAGTACCGTCGTCCTGCCACAGGGACAGAGCAATGGTGGTGGTGCCCAGATCCACAGCCGCACCCACAAGGGAATGGGGTTCTTCCGCCGCATCCATGACCACGCCGGTATCCGGATTCACAGCGACCCACAGGGCAATATCGTCCGTGCCCCGGGGCGTTTTGTCCATAGCCGCCGTCAGCAGTGCCGTCAGTGTATTGGACGCCCGGACGGTGATCTTTCCGGAAAAACCGCAGTTTTGCAGATTTTCCGCCACGGAAACCGGATTTTCCAGTGTGGGACGGGTCAGGCTTACCTGCCGCCACCGGATCCACGGTTCCGTTTCTGTCTGTTCCGCCGCTTCCGCCTGTGCGCCGCCCAGCTCTCTGTCATCCTCCGGCAGCCACAGACGCACCTCGCCCACCGTCACTTCACACCGGCAGGCCAGACGCCACACATATCCCTCCGGCAGATTTTCTCTGACACGGGACAGCAGTTTTTCTTCCCCTTCCGTAACGGGAGAGAGCTCCGCCCTACTGCCATCCACAGCGATCCGGCATTTGCCGCAGGTTCCCCATCCGCCGCAGGGAGAGGCAATTTTCCCAACCGCCTGTGCCAGAGCCGGGGTGCGCCGCAGGATCTCCAGAAGGTTTCCCCCTTCTGTTTCTGTTATGATCGTTCCCAGTTGTATTGTAACCATCCGCATCCTCCGTTTTCTGCTGTCTCACCGCCTCCGGTACTTCTCAGGCAAACAGCTCTGCCAGTGCCGCCGGGGTTTCCGCTACCGCTTCCGCACCGGCAAATTCTTCCACGGGACCAAAGCCCCATGTCACGCCCACGGATTTCATCCCGAAGGACGCCGCACCTTCCACATCATAGATCCGGTCGCCGATCATGCGCCAGTCTGCCAGTGTTTCCGCATCCGGGGTATCCACGCCGCCTCTGGAAAACAGTTCTTCCAGTACCTCCGCCTTTTTGGCTCTGGTGCCGTCCATACCCGCACCGCAGATATGGGTAAAATACTTCGCCAGCCCTATATTCTCAAAGATCCGCAGGGCAAATGCCTCCGGCTTGGAGGTGGCAACGTGCAGGGTATGCCCGGCACTCACCAGTGCTTCCAGCATTTCCGGCACACCGTCGTATACTTCCACGCCCAGAATGCCGGTGATCTTATATTCCGCCCGGTACACCTGCACAGCCTTTACCGATGTTTCCCGGTCCACGCCCAGAAATTCCATAAACGCCGGTTCCAGCGGAGGACCGATGAATTTCCGCATCTGCTCTTCCGGCAGCAGTGTAAAACCCATGACAGCAAAAGTATGCCGCAGGGTACCTAAAATCCCCTCAGACGAGTCGATCAGGGTTCCGTCCAGATCAAATACAAGCTGCATGATATCCCTCTTACTTTTTCCGATACTGTCTGACAGGTGCGCTTTTTGCCGAAGCAGCTGAAGCACCCCTGCCGTTTTTCTTATCCGCCATGGAGAAGCCGAACCGACCCAGCATATCGCCTACGGCATAGTACGTCCCGTGTCCGTAACAGCACAGGTTCGCTCTTGCCATGTCCAGTCTTCCCTCTTCATCCAGGAGGCTTTCGTCCAGTGCCACTTTGACAATGTCCGCCATGAACATATCATGGGTTCCCAGATGGAGAATATCGGTAACTCTGCATTCCAGTGCCATGGGGCATTCGGCGATCCTTGGTGTGGCCACCGCAGAAGCGTTTTCCATAGTCAGACCGCACTTCTCCCATTTATTGACCTTCCGGCCCGTGACCATACCGCAGTAATCGCAGGCTTCCGCCATGGACGCAGGCACCAGGTTGATGACAAATTCTTTTGTTTCCATCAGCAGGTCATGGGAATACCGTTCCGGTCTGACGGAGATATAGGTTTTCGGCGGCTCGGAATTGATGATCCCCGTCCAGCCGATGGTGATGATATTGGCGTTTTCCCTGCCGCCCACCGTGACCATCACAGCCGGAACCGGTGCCAGCAGCGTACCGCCTTTCCATTCGGTTTTCATATTTCTTCTCTCTTACTCCTCGATCTCTAAAATCGACAGAAATTCCGTTAAAGTTTCCGCATGGTTCAGTCTGTCCCGCATCCTTGCACTGCCCCGCATTCCCTGCAGGAAATACGCCGCTCTGCCTCTGGACTCCCGGATGCCCACGTGCTCGCCCTTTTCCGCCACCACTTCTCTTGCCAGTCTTGCAGCCATGCTTCTTCTGTCCGCTTCCGTGGGGACAAACGGCTCTTTTCCGGCGGCGGCTTCCAGAATCTGCCGGAAGATCCATGGGTTGCCCAGTGCGCCTCTGCCGATCATGACCCCGTCGCATCCCATCTGCAGCATGGTCATAGCGTCTTCCGCAGAGGCAATATCCCCGTTGCCCACAATCTCACAGGCGGGTTTCGTTTTCCGCAGGGCAGCGATCATATCTGCCAGCACTTCCAGGCGGATCCCCGGGGTGTACCCTTCTTCCTTTGTCCGGCAGTGAAGAGACACTCTGTCCGCACCGGCTTCCGCCAGCATGACAGCCATTTCCGGTGCATTGATACTGTCTGCGTCCCACCCGGCCCGGATCTTCACGGACAGGGGCTTGCCGTATTTCCGGCACACGGGAACCACAGCTTCCACGATCTTTGCCGCCAGCTCCGGGGTTTTCATCAGACCGCTGCCGTCTCCGTTGGAGGTGATCTTCCGCACGGGACAGCCCATGTTGATGTCGATTCCGGCAGGCTCTGCCGCATACCGGCAGCCTTCGTAACCGCCGGTCAGCAGGATCTCCGCCCCCTCCGCCATCATCACGGGATCATGCCCGAATATCTGAAACGTCACCGGACCTTCTCCCTCCAGAATTCTCGCCAGTGACGCTGTTTTTTTATCTCTGTAATGCAGTGCTGCCGCCGAGATCATCTCGCTGACCGTTTCCCGGCATCCGTTTTCCGCACAGATCCGCCGAAACGGTCCGTCCGTATACCCGGCCATAGGCGCCAGCACCAACCGGATCGCATCCGTCATGGTGTTTTCTCCTTATCAGGTGTACTTAGCCGATTGCAAAACGCCAGTAAAAGGGGAACGGTCGCTTTTTGAAAAAAGCTCCGCAAAAACTTTTGGAATGGGTTTTGCTGGATATAGTGTATGCAATTCCATGTGCCACTACTTTTAGAAAATACAAAGCATCAGAAATAGTAGAGCGAGCTCCTTGGGACACTCGGTTTCCCATAGGGAATACCGGTCAGTCGCCGCAGCCGGTTTTTGAGTGCGTAATTTCGTTTTTTACAGAGTTTTGCAATCGGCTAATAGGGATATTTGGCGAAAATGGTTTTATCCGTCGATCTTTTTCCCTTCTGTCAGCCGGAATGCATACCGCACCGCCAGATGGGGCAGGAACGAAAATACTGCGGTAGAAACAAACTCGGGCAGGGTTATATGCAGAAGCACTGCCGGCAGATTTACGCTGGGGCTGGACATATAGATAATGATCAGCGTAAACAGACACCGTGCCAGGGTAGTGACGCCGGTATACATAGCCCTTACCGCCAGACCGTTCCGGAAATAGTAGATCGTCAGAAGACCGCACAGATACCCCGTGGGCATATAAAGCAGCGGCAGGATCGTCACCGTGGCCCCGCCCAGGGATTCGATGATAAACGCCGCCGCCAGACCGCTGACCGCCCCCCATTTCTCCCGGATGGTCATGGAGATAGCCACCACCAGAGGCAGCAGCAGATCCGGCACGGCACCGAACGGTCGGAAACGGGCAAACAGCGTTGTCTGCAGCAGGGCAAAAAAGGAGATCAGCAGCAGGCAGACCAGTCCACGGATAATCGGTTCAATCTCAATGGAGATTCCCAGCCGCCAGCCGTTGATTTTCTCAAGCAGTGTCTCCGGCTGTTTTTCTTCCGGTACTACGGTTTCCGGACGGGGAACTCCCGCTTGTCTCCGGGGAGGCACACTGCCGGTTCTGCTGCCATTTGCGGGACGACTGCGGTCATAGGGACCACGGTTGTCCGGTATACGTCCGTTCACGGAAAACCACCTGCCTTTCCATGGAATTTTTACAGGGGAGAGTGCTTATTGTCCTGCTTCCTCAGCGTACAGCATAAAGTCAGTGATGATCATCACATCGCTGCCGTCGGTTACGGGAGCCACGCACTGCACGTGCGCCGTCCGGGTACGGGTATAGGGATTGGTTTCCAGCGACTGGACATATCCGACCACCAGCCCTCGGGGATACACCCCAAACCCGGAGGTCAGGATACGGTCTCCTACCTGCACATCGGTATCGTCCGCCAGATACTGGATCTTCACAAGCCCGTCCTCAATGAGCTGGATGTCGCCCTCCGCCACGCCGGACTCCCCGGTGCGTTCCACGAACACACCCACCGCAGACTGGGCTTCCAGCAGAGTCGTAACACGGGACCAGTTATAGCCCACTTCCGTGATCTGTCCCACCACACCGTCGGCTGTAACCACGGGCATCCCCACCGTGATCCCCGCACCGCTGCCGGTGTCCAGAGTCAGAACGGAGGAGTAGGTACCGCCGCCCCGACCGGTGACTGTAGCAGCAGTCATCTGATAGTCGGTGTGCTGGCGCTTCATGTCCAGAAAGTCGCTCATCCAGGCGTACATTTCTTCCATTTCCTTATTGTCGTAGATCTGTGCCTGCAGAGACGCCACTTCTTCCTTCAGTGCCATATTCTCTTCCACCAGATCGTCAAACTTATAGAAATACGCCGCAAATCCGTCCACTGCATCGCCTGCCGCATGAAACAGCTTCTGCATGGGCGTCATCATCACGTTCACCATATTCCGGAACACAAACGTGACCCCCATATTGTGATACACCATGGGCACGATCGTGAAAAGCAGCGTCAGCACGGTCATGATGTAGAAAAATCGGTTTTTGAAAAACTGCTTCATGTGGAGGCTCCTTTTCGATAGTATTCCAGGACGTTTGGAAGGAGAAACGGTCGCTTTTTGAAAAAAGCTCCGCAAAAACTTTAAACGAATTACAGTGATATAGTTGGGTGCAGGCAAAGCGTTCTCGATCTGGTAGCCGGAAGGCGTGTTGATTTCATCAACTCGACGGTTTCGACGTAGTCGAATACCCGGTTTCGACATAGTCGAATACCCGGTTTCGACATAGTCGAATACCGGGGTTTCGGACTGTTCGAGTTAAATAGGGGAGCGTCCGCAGACGTGTGGAGGAATAAGCGGCTGCGCTCCGCTTTGTTTGGGCTTTAGGGTTGCGCAGTCAAACACCTTTAGAGAATACCGGGTTTACCACATAATACCAAAATATCGCTGTCTGTACTCTTTATCTGTCGGCTGCACTTGGTACTTCCAACTTCTAACTTCTTACTTCTTATCTCGTCCGGTACCGGATACTGCCGTGGAGACCTTCGGTTTCGATAATCCGTCCGATCCCAAAGGCTACGCTGTCGATGGGACCCTTGGCGATCACGGTGCGGATGCCGGTAACACGGGAGATCAGCAGATCAAGTCCCGCCAGCAGTGCGCCGCCGCCGGACAGCATGATCCCGGTATCGTAAATGTCGGAGGCAAGCTCCGGAGGAGTATTTTCCAGCGTGGTGCGGATGCTTTCCACGATATGCTGCACCTGATCGCTCATGGCTTCCCGGATTTCCGCAGAGGATACGGATATGATGGCAGGCAGCCCGTTGAGCAGGTTTCTGCCCTGGATGCTGACCGCACCTCTGTCCGCCGCCGGATGGACGCTGCCGATCCGCTTTTTCAGCATTTCCGCCGTCACATCCCCGATCAGGATGCTGTATTTCCGCTTTATGTAGGCAATGATGGCTTCATCCAGCTCATCCCCGGCGATCCGCAGGGAAGTGGACAGCACAATGCCGCCCAGGGACAGCACAGCCACTTCCGTAGTGCCGCCGCCGATGTCAACGATCATGCTTCCTCTGGCGTCTTCCACCCGCAGACCGCTGCCGATGGCTGCCGCAATGGGTTCTTCGATCAGTGCCACGGACTGGGCACCGGCTTCCAGCGTTACGTCCTCCACCGCTCTTCTTTCCACCTCAGTGACACCGTAGGGAATGCAGATAATCACCTTGGGGCGGCTCATGATGGTATTGCCGGAAACCTTTTTGAAATAATGTCTGAGCATGGAGGCGGTAATGTCAAATTCCGCAATGACTCCATCCTTCAGGGGACGCATGGCTACAATGGAACCGGGGGTTTTCCCCAGCATCATTTTGGCTTCGCTGCCCACCGCCACAACCCGGCGGCTCTTGGCTTCCACCGCCACCACGGAAGGTTCTCTGAGGGCAACGCCCTTCCCTTTTACGTACACCAGTGTATTGGCAGTACCCAGGTCAATCCCGATACTTTTCATTTCCGCTGTGCCTCCATTTCCTGCAGGGCCTCGTACACTGCGGTCACAGGCAGCCCCACCACGTTATAATATTCGCCCCCCAGTGATCTGACAAAGACGCAGGCTTCTTCCTGAATCCCGTATGCACCGGCTTTGTCGTACGGCTGGGCGATCTCGATATATTCTTCTATTTCTTCCTCCGACAGGGCACGGAACGTCACTTCCGTGGTTTCGGCAAAGCATTTTTCCGCTCCCATCCAGTCACGCAGGCACACTCCCGTGATGACCTTATGGGTACTGCCGGACATAAGCCGGAACATCCGCACCGCATCGTCATGATCCTTGGGTTTTCCCAGTACCTCTCCGGTTTCGGGAATATAGACCACGGTATCCGCAGACAGCACCACTTCCCCGTCTTCCGGCAGAACCACGCTGCCCTTGAGTTTTGCCAGTGCCATTACATAGGCTTCCGGTTCTCCCGCACGGTACGACACCGCCGATTCATCCGCATGGGACACACGGATCGTATGGGGGATCCGGGCCAGATCCAGGATTTCGTGCCGTCTGGGCGAGCCGGATGCCAGCACCAGCTTGTATGTCATGGATTTCATCGTAATTTCCTCTCGATTTTTGTATGGTAAAACTCCCTCAGTCCTGCAGGATCAGCCGTCCCAGCAGAATGGCAAGCACTGCAAAGATCACATGGGAGATGGTAATGTTCACAGTAATCCCCAGGGTCAGACCAAGCACCTGCAGATCCAACACAAAGGGGGAAGGGGTACCGAACTCCAGTCCGTAAGACAGCCAGGAGAGCCACGGTACCCCGGCGGAGATCTCCATCACCATGGAACCGGTCACGATCCCCACCAGCACAAACAGGAGGTACAGCCAGAAATTTCTTCGCATATCAAGCCTCCTGTTATTTCGTGCCCGTATGACCGAAGCCGCCGGTACCTCTTTCCGTTTCGTTCAGTGTATCGGCTTCCGTAAACTGCGCCCGCAGGACCGGCATCACCAGAAGCTGTGCGATCCGCTCGCCGGGTGCAATGGTGACAGCGTCTTTCCCCAGATTCACCAGCCCCACGCAGATCTCCCCGCGGTAGTCCGCATCCACCACGCCGATGCCGTTGGACAGGGTCACGCCCTTCTTTACGGCAAGACCGCTTCGTGCGGCGATCACCAGCACACAGTCATCTCTGTCCGGCTGGGCGGCAATTCCGGTAGGCACAAGGGTTCTGTCCATGGGAGCCAGGGTAATGGGGGATTCCAGTGCCGCATACAGATCCGCACCGGCCGCCATGGGAGACTGGTATGCCGGGATCTGTGCGTTTTCACGGAGCTTCTGTATTCTGATGGTCATAGCCGCACCTCATCCATATTTTTTATTTCAGCCGCTTGCCCGTCCGCACAGCCATATTTTCCGTGTCTCTGATGACCTGACGGATCTCTTCCGCCGTTTCGATGGTGAAGAGAAATTCTCTGTGGGTCAGGGGCGGCAGGGTATCCATTCTGTCTGCCATCCACAGGGGCTGGCTGTTGCAGATCACCGACACGCCGTCTTTTGCCAGCACCGGGAAACGGCTTCCCAGTCTGTCGGTCAGAACCCCCGTACAGCGGCAGGGATTGTCTGCACTGCCGCCGCAGTGAACACCGGAACCGGGCATCCTGCCGCCCAGCCCGCCGCAGGACAGTATGGTTTTTTTGTCGTTTTTATTTCCTCTGGTTTTCGAGTGCAGAACGCACCGTTCCGTCAGCATCAAAGGGATGCGTCCGTACACCACGGCACCGCCAGGCATACCGGATCCTGCCAGTCCCCGCAGTCCGCCAAGAGTCACTTCCGGCGACAGGGTCACTCTGTCTGCTCCCTGCGCATACCACCAGTGCAGAGCGTCGCTGTTCCACACGTTCAGGCGGAAGGAACCGCAGGTATGCATGCCGGTATCCCGCAGAAGCCAAAGCTGTCCCGGGCTGTGGAACCGGACATAGGTACATCCGGCATCTTTGAGTGCTTTGATGGTATCCGCCGTACCGGCAAAAGCCAGCGCAGGCAGATCCGCTCCCACAGAATCGGGCAGGTTTCCGGCTGTCCGGAGAGCAAGCCAGTCTTCTGCGGGAAGATATACGGTCTCAAAAGTTTTTGTCAGTTCCGGGAACCACTGCTCCCTACCGGTCAACACGGCTGCCGCAGGGGATGCACTGCCGGCAAAAACCATCGGTGCGGCTGCGGTATGGGCATAGGGCATTCCCGCTTTCACCACGGCGGCCGGGTGCAGAGCTTCTTCCAGTGCTTCTGCGGCACGGCGGCGAATGGCGTTGACGGCGGACACAGGGTACCAAAGCCCCTCGTCCACCTGGGTTTCCGGCTGTCCGTCTGCCCACCGGAAGGGAGTACCGCCCAGCTTGGTCAGATTTTTCATCAGGCTCTGCCCGGTAACGGGTGCGCCGGTGGCCGTCTGGGGCATCTCTCCGGTGACGGTGACGCTTGTTCCGGTAGTCATATCGGTCATGGTCATCTCCGCCGGCTTGTCCTTCTGCAGGGTCAGCTTTCCGCTGCAGGGTACCGCCCGAGATGCCAGGTCATATTTTGTCACATTTTCCGTGATTTTTTCGGTTTGCTGCTGTTCTTCCGTTGTAGGACGGATGCCGCCCATGTTCCGGTAGGCAGCTTTGTCCTCCGCTGCACGGAAATACCCGTCCGTGAAGCCGCCTCTGGAAAACAGCTCGTCCAGTGCCCGGATCTCCTCCCCTGTGGCGGGACGGTTTTCGTCCAGGAGGGTGCGGTAGATCTTTGTCACACCGTACACATAGGAAGCCGGTTTCTGCCGTCCTTCGATCTTCAGGGACGCCACGCCGGACTCCATGATAGCGGGAATGTGGGAAGCCAGGCACATGTCCTTCAGGCTGAGGGGATAGTCGGCAGCGTTTCTGGAATCCGGTTTCGGAAGCAGACGCCGGTCTTTGATCGTTTCGGTCTGCAGTCCTCTCTGCAGGGTATACACCATCCGGCAGGGCTGTGCGCATTCGCCCCGGTTGCCGCTTCTGCCCCCCATAGCCCAGCTCATCAGGCACTGCCCGGACACGGAAACGCAGTACGCCCCGTGCAGGAACATTTCGATCTCCAGGGGACATTCAGCCGTCAGCCGTTTCAGCTCGGCAAGGGAGATCTCTCTCGGCACCACCATGCGGGTAAAGCCGTGTTCCGCCATCATCCGTCCGTCCCAGGCGTTTGCCAGAGTCATCTGGGTGCTGGCGTGGAGCATGGCTTCGGGAAACCGGCTGTGGATCTGTGCGGCAATGCCCATATCGGCAACAATAAAGCCGCTGCAGCCGCCCTTCAGCAGAAATTCCGCCAGAGACAGCACATCGCCCATCTCGTCGTCCCGCACCCGGGTGTTGATGGTGATATAGCTTTCCACACCCCAGCGCCGGGTCTGCTGCAGAGCTTCCGTCAGTTCGTCCGTCCCGAAGTTTCTGGCCCGCATCCGGTTGGAAAAGGCAGCACCGCCGAAATACACGGCATCTGCCCCCGCCGCCATGGCTGCCGTCAGCGCTTCCGGCGATCCCGCAGGGGCCAGCAGCTCCGGCTTTTTACGATTCTGGTTCATGACAGCGTCTCCTTTCCTTTTCATTTTCCCGGATACGGCATATCTCAGTTGGATCTGAGCAGGGATTCGATATAGCGGATTTTTTCTTCTCTGGTCATACCGCCGTCCTGCCCGTTTTTCCTGCTGTCCAGGTATCTTTCCAGGGTCTTGATCTTATCCTCAGCGGAATCCCCGCTGCCGGCACGGAGGGTCTGGCTCAGTCGTTCAAAACCATCGTCTTCCTCCGTTTTTTTCTCTTCCGGCTGTCCCCGGAGCTTTTCCAGTTCTTCCGTCAGATTCCGTACATTCACTTCGTACAGGGAGAGCTGGGCTTCCAGATTGCGGATCCGCTTTTCCGCCTTCAGCCGTTCTCCCACAGAATCGATGGCGCAGAGCAGGGCGGCGTCCATGGTGCAGGTGCCTGTGCGCAGACCGCCTGACAGAATCGCTTCCATTTTTTCATTCACCTGTGCGACCACGCTGTCCACGAAAACGCCGTTTTCATCCGTCACCAGCGTCAGGTTCACACCGGCGATCTCCACTGTGATTTTCCGTTTGGTTTTCTGTTCCATATACATTCTCCTGTGCGGCTTATTCCATATAAAGTCCAGTATGGCATAGTATTGGTATCTTACATAGTATACGATACTCCTGCGGAAAATGATAGAGGGAAATTATAAACTTTTTCAGAAAATTTTCGATTTTTTCCGTGCGGTATGTTTTGCTTTTCCCCCGGATATACTATAGAAGTACACAAAACTGACAAAAGGCGGGAATTATGCGGAAAATACGGTATAAAGCACTCACCGGACTGCTGTCTGCGGCTCTGCTGTCCGCACCGGTATCGGCGTACTCGGAGCAGACCATCCGGCAGACGGCAAGAGCTGTGGCGGCGGAATGTCCGGAGGCTTCCTTCGGGGTACAGATCGCTCTGGCGGCGGTGATTTTCAACCGGATGGAGGATCCCCGGTTC
Source organism: Clostridia bacterium (assembly GCA_017560565.1). Lineage (GTDB taxonomy): Bacteria > Bacillota > Clostridia > Oscillospirales > CAG-272 > UMGS1696. Next base: position 27,057 of record JAFZET010000453.1, read on the forward strand.
GGCGGCACGGCGGCGCAGGTGATCTGGAGCGATGATTTTCTGGTATGCACCCGTACCGGACGGATCGCTCTCCCGCCGGATCCTGCGGTATATGACAAGGCACTCGCGGCGGTCAGCCGTGCGGCGGAAGGGATGGATCCCACGGATGGGGCGCTCTGGTACGGCGGCGGTGAGACGGGGCGGCGGAATGCAGCAGTCCGGTTCGGGGATGAAGGGTATCTGTTCTGGTGAAAAACGGCACACCATTCCGGTAAAAAACGGGGAAAGCATTGACTTGCCCGGGTATCCATGCTATAATGAGGCATCCTGAATACCAATATTCCAAAAGGAGCCTATCATGAACACCCAAAAACGGATCGCACTGTTTCTTGCCGCACTGTTCAGCCTGTCCGCTATGACAGCCTGCGGGAACACTGCCGAAGAAACCACAGCGGATACTGCCGCCGTACAGGAAACCGAAGAAACCGCCGCCCCCAGCATTTTTGACGGGTACGACTACGGCGGAAAGGTTCTGCGCATCTTCTCCTCCATCAACGAATTCGACTCCACCAACGCCCACCACCTGATCGCCGGTTCCGGAGAAACCAACGGGGAAATTGTCAATGACGCCGTATTCAACCGGAACGCCGCCGTGGAGGAAGGGCTGAACATCAAGCTGGAATTCACCCCCTGTGACTGGAACTACGGGGAAAACACCGACGGGCTGTCCCAGATCGTGATGGCCGGGGAAGACCTGTATGATGTCATCATCAACGACGTACTGGCACTGGTAAACTGCGCCAAGGCCGGATATCTGCGTACCATCCGGGAAGAATATCTGTCCATGGACAGCAGCTGGTGGTATGCCGAAGCCATGGAATGTCTGGAAGTCATCCCGGGCGTGAACTTCTACCTGATGGGCGACTTCTTTGCAGACTGTCTGAACAGTGCCCATGTGCTGTACTACAACAAGGACGTGATCCTGGACAACTACGGCGACAGCGGCTATGTGGAAGATCTGATTTTTGAAGGAAACTGGACCATTGACGAAGTCATGAGCATCATGGAGACCTGCGCCGTGGACACCAACGGTGACGGCACCTATAAAGAAGGCGACCTGATGGGCTTCTACGTGGATGGGCTTGGCTCCCTGGCACCCATGATGGGCTCTCTGGGCGTGGAATATCTGAAGGAAGGCGCCGACGGCTCCAAGATCCTGGACTTCAACACGGAACACTCCGTCAAGGTAGCGGAAAAGATCTCCGAGCTGTACAACAGCCCCTACTTCATCACCAAGAGCTTCGGGTACGCCGAAGAACGGATCCAGTTCTTTGCCAACAGAAACACCGTTATCATGGGGTACCAGCGTCTGGGCGACCTGCAGAGAATGCGCGACATCGAATTTGACGTAGGTATTGCCGTATATCCCAAGCTGGACACCGCACAGGAATCCTACAGAACCAACCTCCATGACACCACCGAGATCGGCGGGCTTCTGGCCACAGTGCCCGATGGCAATCTGGAATTCATTTACACCTGTCTGGACTTCCTGAGCCGCACCGCTGCGGAATCCGTGATCCCCGTATGGTACGAAGAAGCGCTGAAGGTCAAGTACTCCTCCGGTTCGGAAGAAGCGCAGATGATCGACCTGATCCGGGACACCATCGACAACCCCTTCTACGTATTCTATTCTCCCGCACTGAAGTACAATGTCATCTACACCTTCCTGAACTGTGCCAGCTCCAAGACTCTGGACTTTGCTTCCAGCTATGCCAAGAACGATGCCAGCACCCAGTCTGCCTATCAGGCTCTGATCGCCGGGTATCAGGCTGCCGTGGACGCCGGTATGTAATTTCCGCAGAGACAGAAACATACAGAAAAGCCAATGGATTTTCCGTCCACTGGCTTTTTCTTTCTCCGGATTATTTCTTTTTTCCGAACAGACCGCCCAGCTTGCCCAGCTTCTCTGCTACGTCACCGAGGTCGTTGATCCCCAGCTTTTCCGCCACATCACCGATATCGTCAATGGCCAGCTTTGCCTTGATGCCGTCCACGATGGCTTCGATCTTTTCGTCGGGCAGGTCTACGCCCAGCAGTTTTTCCACAACCCTGACGGGATTCTTCTTGAAGTTTTCCAGCAGGTCATCGTCGCCTTTCAGCTTTTCAATCGCTTTCTCAATCAGTTCCTTGATTTCTTCCATGATGTGTGTCTCCTTTTTTATGTGGTGTAGTTTCGGTCATAAATGATTATCTGCGGTTCATTATTTTACGCAGTTTTTCATATTTTACCCTCTATCTATGAACAAATCAACCTTTTTTGCTGATTTTTACCGGACCAAGCAGTCCCACCGGCTCAAAAGTCAGGTAAGCGGAGAAGCCGTCCTGTTTTGCGTATCCCAGATGGGAGGCGGTGACAACGGTCAGCTGTACATCCCCCTTTCCCGTGAGAGCGAAACGGTACGGCGGAATGATGGCGTCTCCCAGAGGCCTGCCGTCCGCCCATACCCAGCACACTTCGCCCACTCTGCCCAGATCCAGCAGGTATTCCCCCGCTTCCGGCAGGGCAAGGGTGGTTTCATACTTCACAAATCCGGCATATTTTTTATGCTTCCGCACGATATTGTACAGGGCATCGGTTTCCTCTTCGTCACCGAACACAGAGAGATCCGGTGCGGCGGGATCGTAGGCTTCCGGTGCGGCAAAGGAGAGCTTCCATGTTCCGGTGACGGCGTCGGCTGCTGCGGGAACGGGTTCTGTATCATCAGGCAGAGCACTGATGTCTCCCAGATCACCGAAGAACAGCATCACAGAACCATAGGGCTCCAGCTTCACCGGAATATCTCCCGGAACGCTTTCCTTCCATGCCCGGTTGTCCATGGGATCATACCGCACCAGCGTACCACCCTTGAATGCCCGGAGACGGAAGGTGCCTTCCACGGTTTCATGGATGCCTTCATTGGTCAGAAGCACTGCATGACCGCTGTTTCTGCTGTAGTGATATGCCCGCAGGTTTTCGCCGCAGGTGCCCGCAAACGCCATATCGTCCAGGTGGGCAAGCCGGATCTCGTCCGCCAGATCTTCCAGGGATATGTCACGGAACAGACTGCGGATCTCCCGGCCGATCCCATCTCCCTCGGTGGTTCTTTCGGGAGTACCGCCCACGCACCACACCGGCAGACCCTCTGCGGCGAATTCCGCAAACTTTTCCACTACAGCGGCAGGCAGGACTTTCGCATACGGCAGCACAAACAGGCGGTAGGATTCGCCGTTCAGCCAGAGCTTGTTGTCTTCCACATACGCTTCGTCCAGATAATCCTCGGGGATCACGTCAAAGTCGATCTGTTTTTCCGTCATGACCTTGGCGGGTTTCTGGAAATGCATGAATTCCTCCCCGCTCCATTCTGCCTGTGCATGGTAATACAGGGCGGCGGATGCGTGGTGCAGACCATCGGAGAGCAGGTCGGAGACACGGTTCATGTATCCCATCAGCTTACCGAAGGGGCGGAATTCGGGGTTATGTCCCCCGGCATAGAAATGGGGCGGACAGTCGGGATCGGGATATTTTGGAGAGAAAGCGTGGGGAACATATTCATTGATCCCTCTGACCAGCATGTGGTCGGTGAGCCATTTCATCATTTTGGTGCCTTCCGCCCAGCCATAAGCACCGTAGATCTCGCACATGGCTCTGCCCTTCTTCAGGGGCTGGATATGGGCATGGGAGGAACCCAGCTTGGCCAGACCGAAATGGAAGAAATCGGCGTCGGATTTATCGTAACTGCAGGGGACGGCGATGGTGTTATGGGTCATGCCGGGAACGATCTGGCACAGCACCACGTCGATACCCGCCATATCCTGCCCGTTCAGGGAGCGGAAGAAATGTCCGCCGCCGGAGAATGCCGTATGGAGGTTATCGTCTTCGATGATATGACCGATGTATTCCACGCCATGTGCCCGGCACCAGTCGCCGATCTGCCGGCAGAAGCATTTTTCGTACCGTTTGGTGACCACATCCATATAGTCCACCCGGATTTTCGGAGCATTATCGGAGGGGAACCACAGTGCCGGCAGATCGGTGCGCCAGCTTTCCCCGTGGAGGGCGGCAAGGTCTTCTTCCACCAGGTCGTTCCAGGGATAGCAGCCTTTGGAGCGGTTTTTATCCCCTGTGAGCATCCCGATACCGTGCATCAGGAAGGGTTCATCACTGAAGTAGCCCCGGAAGGTCTTGCCGAAGTATTTCTGCAGTCTTTCGTAATGGGGTTCGTACACGGCTTCGATAAG
>JAFZET010000047.1 GCA_017560565.1 Clostridia bacterium
CATGCCATGCATTTTCAAAGTTGCCCCATGTATGGGTGGACAGACCGTGGCGGCGGCGGTAGTGGCAGATATTGCCGATGGTACCGTCATGCACCAGTTCTTTCATCTTGATGTTCTGGGGGTCCACACGCATCTGGTAGCCCAGCGTAAACCGTACGCCAGCCGCTTCCACAGCCGCAACCATCCGGTCCGCTTCTTCCAGCGTCAGTGCCATGGGCTTATAGCAGATGATGTCCTTGCCGGCAGCGGCTGCCAGTTCGGTGAGGGTCACATGGTAGGAGGTTTCGGAGGAGATCACAACAGCATCTACATCCGCCAGCAGTGCTTCCGGTGTATCATACGCCTTGATCCCCAGAGCAGCAGCATTGGAATCCCGGCGGCCGGTGTCGTGATCCCATGCCCCAACAAGCGTAATATCCCATTCGGGATGTTCGATCCATTTTCTGCCGTAAGACATAACGTGACCGTGGGCGGTGCCCAGAATACCTACTTTAATAGACATAATTTTAATTCCTTTCGTCTTAAACTTTGTAGTAAGACAGCTTAGCTTCCAGCTTGCCGAATATCCAGGTAACGATAGCGTTGAACACCAGATAGAAAACGCCGGTGTAGAACAGGGGCCAGATGAGCTGCTTGAGGGAGAGGATTTCGTTGGCCATGAAGAGGATCTCCATCACGGAAACGGTACGGGCCAGAGCCGTGTCCTTCACCAGGGTAATGGTTTCGTTGGCGATGGGAGGGAGAATGTTCTTGATCACCTGCAGGAGAATGATCCGGAAGAAAATCTGGGTCTTGGTCATGCCCAGCACCTGTCCGGCTTCATACTGCCCCTTGGCAATGGATTCGATCCCGCCGCGGTAGATTTCGCTGAAGTAGCAGGCATAGTTGATGATGAACGCCACCAGTGCGCCGAAGAAGTACGCCAGCGGTACATTGCCGCCGAAGATCGCCCAGCGGGTCAGGGGATAGCCGAACACAATCCCGGGGATATAAACGATGATCATCAGCTGCAGCAGCAGAGGCGTACCGCGGATGATATAGACGAAGCCTTTCACCAGCCAGCGGATGGGTTTGATCTTGCTCATGGTGCCGAAAGCGAACACCAGACCCAGAGGCAGAGCGCAGACCAGGGTCAGAAAGAACAGTGCCAGCGTCAGACGGAAACCGGACAGCAGCTGCACCGTTACATATTTCACTTCCACCCAGTCGATCATGGGCTTTGCCGTACCGGTTTCTGATGCGGCCGTTTCTATGGCAGCTTCTTCCACCACTTCCGCCGCACCGACCGGCAGGCATACCGCTGTCCAGATCATAAACATGGCCAGCAGAACGAGAATCCAGATGCCCCGCTTGCTCCGGGACAGAGACTGTAATGTATTTGTCATGTAAGTACGTAATTTTCTCAAGAAATCAGTCTGCCGCATCCCCCCGCAAAACGAGAGGACACGGCAAACGGTCGGATTATGTCGTATGAATTTGTGCAGATCTGTCCGGGTATATACTCCCCGGGTAGATACTACCCGGGTAGATACTACCCGAATCAGCCGTTAACAGCTGCGTTGTACAGATCGGTTACACCGTACTTTTCGGCAATAGCGGCCAGAGTACCGTCAGCGATCAGTTCGTCGATGATCTTGTTGGATTCAGCGATCAGGTCGGAACCTACACGGTAGCCGATGGCGTACATTTCGTTGGTCAGTTCGATGCCTTCCACGATAACCATATCGGCATAGTCACCGGAACCAACGGAAGCCTGTGCTACGGTGATGTCAACAACGATAGCGTCCACGTTGCCGGACTTCAGGTTCAGCAGAGCAGCAGCCTGTGTATCGGAAGCGGTGTAGGTAGCCTGAGACAGGTTGGCGTCGGAAGCAACAGCGGTTTCACCGGCGGAACCGGATTCAGCGGAGATGATGGCACCTGCCAGAGATGCGGTATCGGTGTAGGTGGCAGCGTCTTCCTTCATGACCACAACGCACTGCTTGTTGGTCAGATAAGCGGTGGTGAAGCCCATGTTTTCCTTGCGTTCTTCGGTAACGGTCAGACCGTTCCAGATAGCGTCAATGTTGCCGGACTTCAGTTCGGTTTCCTTCATATCCCAGTCAATGATCTGGAACACGGGTTCCACACCCAGCTTTGCACACAGAGCGGTAGCAAATTCGGTATCAAAACCGATCAGGGTTGCGCCGTCTTCGTCATAGTAGTTCATGGGTTCGTACAGGGTGATACCGATCACCATCTTGCCGTTTTCCTTGATCATAGCCAGGTCAGAACCGCCGCAGGATACGCAGTACAGCAGCATGATTGCCGCAATTACAAGAGAGAGAATCTTTTTCATGTTTGTTTGCTCCTTTTGTATCTCATGCGATTTCGCTTTATCGCACTAAAGTATTGATATCATACCACAACCACCCGGATTTGTCAAGAGGGTTTTGATATTTTCATCTTCCAAATGCATTTTTGCCGCCGGAAGCAGGCAGGGATCAGTATGCCAGAGACAGGAGCTTTATACGTGCTTCCGCAAGGGCAGCGGGATCCGGCTGGAATTCGTGGAAGCTCTTCGCAAGTCCCATGGCGATGGCACGGACAGTCCCCGGATGCTTCTTTTCCAGGATCCGCATCAGTTCGTATTCCTCGATGCCCTCCCATGTGGCAAGCGCACGGTTGGAGAAGGTCACGCCGTGTTTTTCCGCATCCGGATAGACAATGAAGCCGTCCCCCTTGAAGCGTGCCATGGGTGCAAGACCGTACATTTCCCCGCCCCAGTAATTGAAGCCCCAGTGGAGAAAGCCGGTAATGCCATTTGTATAACAGACCCAGTGGATCAGTCTCGCCCAGTGGTGGGGCAGGTCGATAAACTTGTTTAAGAACCAGGGATCCTCCGGGAAGCAGCAGGAGTAGCACCACAGCCGTTTTCCCGCTTTCACCCGCTTGTCGTAGAAGTCCTTTCCCTGTTCGTACACTTCCAGACGGGGGATGAATTCATCGCAGGTCTCCGCCATGTCCAGTGTGGGTTCGTAGGTGTCCATAGGCTCGGTGACAGGCATACCGGGGCATTCCTCCGCCGCAAGCTGCCGGAGCCACAGCCAGTTTCCGCTTTCGTGGGGTTCATCGGACAGATGGGTGGCGGTCATCCCGTACCAGCCTTTTTCAGTGAAGTGTTCCCGGATGGCGGCAAAGTACGCCCGGAGCCATGCTTCCCCGTCCGCACTGCGGGTATCGAACCGGACACCTTCTCCCTTTTCGTCCACGCCCCAGCAGTGTTCTGCCGTCAGAGAAGAGGTAGGCGCACCCAGTACGATTCTGGAAAAGCTGCCGTGGGTCAGATAGTGTTCAAGGAACGCATCCGCTCTGTCAAAATTGAACTGCCATGTTTTCTCCCCGGTGCGGTATGTACCCTCACCCGCCAGCAGTCCCATCATGGTCACATCCAGATGGTTCACACGCAGGGCTTTCATGGCTTCGGCATACGCAGTCATCACGTTCCACCAGTCTTCGGTAAACCGTCCGGCTTCGGGATGCACCAGAGACATATCATTATAGTGGAAGAAATATTCGTGGGCGTATGTGCCGTTCTTCGGTTCGGGCAGGGTCACGGGATAGATCTGCAGAAGCAGGGGTACCCGGATGTCGCCATGCTCGGCAGTATGGGTGATCACTTCCCCCCGGCAGGCACCGGCATCGGCATCAGCAGGCACATGGAGCACCACCCACAGGCTCTGGGTATAAAAAGCCTTTACCGTCCCGGACAGCGTTTCGGACAGCTTATCGGGATAGGGCATACCATCGTTGTAGGTGACGCATTCCTGCCGGTAAAAGCTGCACCACTGCGCCGGAATCCCGGTAATATCCATGCCGGTGATGGTGAAATCGTGGAAGTCCCGCAGCAGGATCTGTCCGGATGCACGCATATTCTTCCCGCAGTGGAGCGTCATGAGTCCGCTGTCGTCCTGCATGGGTCTGGCATTCGGATACACACGGTGTGCGCTTGATTTTGTCCAGATAAACATTGTGATACCCCCGTTGGTTATGTAAGATGTAAGAGATAAGTGAATGCTGATTAACCAAACCGCTGTTGGCTGAACAAGCGGTATAAACCGTAGGGCGAGATGCCTACATCCCGCCGACTGACGTTTTGCAATATTCGCATTTCTGTAAGCAAAACATACAATTTCGTAAAAATAAATCGTAGATTATACCGTATTGAGTAGTTGAATACCAAATCATTCGACAGCGGGATCACTCAAGAAACTTGAGTGATCCCGCCCTACAATCCTCGACCTTAATGAAACCGGGTTAATCATCGATTACATAAGAAATAAGAAGTGTGATCGCCTCTTGGATCTGTCTTCATTATAAGGAAACCATTCTCCGTTGTCAAGGGCAAAAATACCGCCCATCCCAATCAGGGCAGGCGTATCTGTCTGGTTTCTATCCGGGAGTACAGTACGCCCTCAGTTCTTCACCGACCGTCCCTCGTAAGGCACATCGCCGTAGTACCGCTGCTTCAGCGTACAGCCCGACCGGTATCGGCGGAAATAGTAGTAATCATCACAGTACCGGTTGTAGTGATAGTCGTATACGGTGCGTTTTTCAAACAGTTTGAATCCGCTCTTTTCGGCTGTGCGGTAAGAGGCGGGATTATCCACATCCATAATGACGATCAGGTACTCCACGCCATGTGTTTCGCAGAAATATTCCGCAAAGGCAGCAGCCGCTTCGGCGGAGTATCCTTTGCCGGTGTACTGCCCGATCATCATCCAGCCAAGCTCGTATTCATGGAGCATTTCGTTTTTGCCGAAGGAAAGGCATCCCATGACAGTATGGGTTTCTTTATTCTCGATGGCATAGCACCGCCATGTGCAGGTATCGCCTTCCTCTTCCATCCGGTTGAATTCACGGATAAATTTTATCATATCTTCCGCCTGTGTGTGTACTTCCAGAAAATCCGGACAGTATTCCGTCACCTGTTCATCGGTTTTGATGGCGTAAAGGGCTTCGGTGTCTTCATCCCGGAAATCCCGGACGATCAGGCGGTCTGTTTCAATATACATATATTTCTCCTTTTGCGGAAGATCAGAGTTTTCTGCCCCTCCTGTTATGTCTCTGGTTCTGTATGTTCAGCATTCTGCGTTCCTCCTTTCTGTAAAAATTCCCCATCGGGTATTTCAATTATACCACATCTGCCGGAAGAATGCAACAAAAAAGACGATACCCGAAGATACCGTCTGATTTATATTGGCTCAGGGCAGGGACACAGTAAACAAAACCTCTCCTGTGCGGATCTCCGTCCGTTCCGTAAAGGCAGCCTTGCCGGGGGTATCCGTGATGACAATAACCACCACCGGATCATACCCGGCATCCCTGACCGGAGCGGTATCCATCCGCAGAAGCGGCTGTCCCGTCCGTACCGTTTCGCCCTCCTTCACAGACAATGTAAATCCTTTTCCTGACAGCTGCACGGTGTCGATGCCGGCGTGGATGAGGATCTCCGTATCCCCGCAGGCAAGCCCCACCGCATGACCTGTTTCACTGCACCGGGTTACCGTACCGTCCGCCGGCGCTGTCACCAAAACTTCCCTCTCCTCCTCCGCCGGTCTGATCCCGATACAGGATCCCAGAATCCCTTCGGCAAAAGCGGGATCCGGAATCTCCTTCATAGGGATCACCCGCCCGGACAGGCAGGCCTCCGCGCGCAGACAGGTTTTCCCCTCCGGCTCTGCCGTACTCTGATTTCGGTTTCGTCTGAACAAATGCATGGACATTCTCCTTTTCCGTATTCCGGCAGACCGCTTATCCGTTCTGCATATATTCTTCCAGTTCGCTCTTGATAACGGAAACCCGGGGACCGTAGATCACTTGCACGCCTGTCCCTTTGGCGATCACCCCGGCGGCACCGCTCTCCGTCAGCAGATCCTTACGCACTTTCCCGCTGTCCTGTACCGTCACACGCAGTCTGGTGGCACAGCAGTCCAGGGAAACCACATTGTCCCTGCCCCCCAGCCCTTCCAGAATCGTTCGGGAGACCCTGTGTTTCTCCGCCGGTGTTTCCGTTCCCTGCAGTGTGTTTTTCTTTTTGTTATAGTCCGCCCGGGTGTAGAGCTTTGTTTCCGCATTGTCCTCTTCCCTGCCGGGGGTGAGATAGTTCCGCTTCTGGATCAGCAGACGGAACAGGAAGAAATACAGCACGAAATACCCGATCCCCACCAGCGGCACCATGATCCAGCGTGTTTTGGTATTCCCCTGCAGGATGCCGAACAGAAACAGGTCGATCAGCCCTCCGGAAAAGGTCATGCCTACGCCCACCTTCAGAATGTGCATCAGCATATATGCCGCCCCCGCCAGAACCGAATGGATCACATACAGAACGGGTGCCACAAACAGGAACGTGAATTCCAGCGGTTCAGTGATGCCGGTGAGCACAGAGGTCAGGGCGGCGGAAAAGAGCAGGGATCCGGCGGTTTTCTTCTTTTCCGGACGGGCACAGGTGTACATGGCAAGGGCGGCACCGGGGAGACCGAAGATCATCAGGGGGAATTTCCCGCTCATGAACCTTGTGGCGGAGACAGAGAACACTTCCGTGGCGGGGGAGGCAAGCTCGGCAAAGAAAATATTCTGTGCGCCGTAGATCAGGGTACCGTCGATCATGGCAGAGCCCCCCACACCGGTCTGCCAGAAGGGGAGATAGAACATATGGTGCAGACCGAAGGGGATCAGGATCCGTTCCGTGAAGCCGTAGATCAGCGTTCCGGCGTACCCCGATTTCAGCACCAGATCCCCCAGCGCATAGATCCCGTTCTGGACATAGGGCCACACAAGAAACATCACGCCCCCCACCAGCACATACGCCACGGTGGATATGATGGGAACAAACCGGGTACCGCCGAAAAAGGAAAGCACATCCGGCAGGCGGATCTTGTAGAACCGGTTATGCAGGAATGCCACCCCCAGCCCTACGATGATCCCGCCGAATACACCCATCTGCAGAGACGGGATCCCCACCACATCGGCAATGGTACCTTCGTGCATGGCAGGGTCGTTCAGGCGATCTGTCAGCACAAGGAGGGTGCTTATGGTTTTGTGCATGACGAAAAAGGCGATGGCGGCGGACAGGGTAGCGGTGGCTTTTTCGTTTTCCGCCATGCCCAGGGCCACACCCATGGCAAACAGCAGGGGCAGATTGTCAAAGATGACCGTCCCCACGGAGGCAAGAACGGTGAACACGGAATACAGAACGGTACCCTCACCCATAAAACGGGTCAGACCATAGGTTTCCAGCATGGCGGCATTGGTGAAGGATGCGCCGATCCCCAGAAGCAGCCCGGCAACAGGCAGCAGAGCAATGGGCAGCATGAACGCCCGTCCCACCCTTTGGAGGACAGAAAAGGCACGATTATCGGTGGAAGATGTCATAAACACCTCATGAACATTTTGGTTTGTCCATATTGTTTGCGGCGGAATGAAAAATATACGCCCGCCGTGAAAAAACACCGATTTTTCCTGCACCGTTGACAAGGTGCTTGCGGCATGATATAATCGGAACAGAACCAACACACCGGAATCACAGGAGGAACTCTCATGCGTTTTACATTTTATACCCACTTCAACGGTATGGCAGTCCGTGAAGGGCTGGAAAAAACAGCAGACTGGGCAGCGGAACACGGTTTTTCTGCAGTGGAGGTGCTGGAATCCGCAGGACCGAAGTATCCGTCTCTGTTCCCGGACAGAAAAGCGGCGGAGGCGGCCAAAAAAACACTGGCAGAGCGGGGACTGAGCGTGGCCTGTTATTCCGTGGGAACCACTGTGTATAAAAATCCGGAAGCGGTGGCATCGCTGAAACGGCAGGCGGAGATTGCGGCGGCACTGGGCTGTCCGTACCTGCACCACACCCTGCTGCTCTGGCTGGCAGATACCGAGGGGATGCCGTCCTTTGAAGAAGGGATCGCCTGTGCAGTGGAAGCGGCGGCGGAAGTGGCAGACTATGCAAAACCGCTGGGTGTACGCTGTATTTACGAAGATCAGGGGCTGTACGCCAACGGGGTGGAAGGCTTCGGAGCGTTCTACCGGCAGATGAAGCAGCGGTGCGGCAATGTGGGTGTGTGCGGTGACATGGGCAACTCCCTGTTCGTGGACGAAGGGGCGGAGAACTTCTTTGCGGCGTATGCGGAGGACATCTGCCATGTACACGTAAAGGACTACATGATCCGTACCTTTGACAAGGCTCCCAGCCGGAACTGGTATCCCACAAAAGGCGGTCGCTGGCTCAGAGAAACCATGCTGGGCGACGGCAATGTGGATGTGGCTGCCTGCATGGACATTCTGCAGAAAGCGGGCTACAGCGGCACCTATGCCCTGGAACTGAGTCATCCGGAACCCTTTGAAGCAGGTGTAGCCCAGGCGATGGAATACCTGCGCCGGTGGGACGACTGAGAAGTAAGAGGTAAGAGAGCATAGATCAGAAGTAAAATGGTAAAGTTATATCATAAGCTGGTCAGGGATCGGATTCCGGAGATCATTGCGGCGCAGGGGAAGACCTGTGTGACGGAGGTACTGGATGACGGGGCGTATCTGGCTATGCTGAAAGAGAAGCTGGCGGAGGAATGTGCGGAAGTACGTGCAGCCATGACGGAGGATGAGATTCTGGAAGAGCTGGCGGATGTGCTGGAGGTAGTATATGCCATCGGTGCGGCGCATGGATGCGGCAGAGACGGACTGGAAGAGATCCGGCAGAAGAAAAAGACGGAAAGAGGTGCCTTTGCCGCCCGGATCCTGCTGACGGAAGTGGGAGAATCTACAAACGTTTCAACGAAGTCCTGACCGTTTCCGCCCGGAACAGTGTCCAGAATACCATCGAAAAAATCAATGAAGCCTACAAGGCTATGGAATAATTATTCGACATACGAAAAGTGGTCAGAGGCAGAAAATCTGTCCATTTTTCTTCCCGGTGACAATATGATGAAAAGAAACAAAACGCTTCTGAAAACCGTCATGGCCTGCAGCAGTTCTCTGCTTCTTGCCGCCTTCTGTGTAGCCGCCGCTCCCTCCTATATGACAGACTTTATCGATGCTGAAGCCGTATATGGCTGCGGCGATCTGCATAATATCGCTCCCGGTCGGGAAGAAACCGGAATGCGGCTGGTTTTCTCGGGGAACGGTACCTGTGAAGACCCCTATCTTTCCCTGCCGCTTCCCTCCACGGCTGTGGATCTGTCAGAGAATCACTGGTTCGCCATGCTGTTAAAGACAGACGAAACCGGAATCGGCGGCGAGATCCGCTTCCGTTCCACCACTACAGGAGAACAGTATCCCTGTCAGCCCTTCACCTACGCCGATACCGATGACTGGCAACTGATCGTGCTGGATCTGACCGATACCGGTACCATGATCTACGCCCCCACCGACCGGGTATACGACGGAACTCTGATCAATCTGCGGCTGGATCCATTCAGTGTGGACTGTGCATCGGATATTTCCTATGAGATCCGTGCTTATGGTCTGTACGGCAGCCGCGAGGAGGCACTGACCTTCGGTGAATATATGAATACAGTAAACAGCACTGAAAAAGAGGAAGAAACCATCCCTGAAACCGCCTTGCCGGATGCAGACTATGGCAGCTTCTGGCGCGGAGAAGCTTTTGCCGAACCGGCAGATGACACCGTGATGCGCTGGCTCTGCATGGGTTTTTCCGACAACTATCCATTTATTGTGGATACCCTGTATGAAAGAGGTTACAGAGGAATCATTTCCAACGTGAATTTCAATCAGATGTATCTGCGTGACGACAGTGAGTTTGCCCTGCTGAACCGGGTATACGACTACGCTGCAAACCGGAACATGGCGCTGTGGATCTACGACGAATACCAGTGGCCCAGCGGCAAGGCATTCGGGCTGGTACTGGAAGGACATCCGGAATTCCGCTCCACTGGGATTGAACATAAAAAAATTACCGGCGAAGACGGCAGCGCAGCATACACCCTGTCCGGCAATGACATTGCGCTCAAGGCAGCGATCCTGACGGATGACAGCGGTACCCGGAAACTGGATGTGGGAGAGGGAAATCTTTCCCATCCGGCATCTGGAAAGTGGACACTGGATGTGTATGTCCTGCGCTACACGTATGAGGGTGCGGAGGATCCCACCGATTTTACCACACTGGAACACGTAGATCTGCTGAATCCGGCAGCCGTTAAGCGGTTCATCGATGTGACCCATCAGAAATACAAGGATCAGCTTGGCTCGGATTTCAACCGGATCGAAGCGTTCTTTACGGACGAACCCCAGCTCGGCAACCGTGGTATGTTGTCCTACGCTGTATGGACAGACGGGATGGAGGATAAATTTTACGCAAAATTCGGTTATGATCTGGATATCGCCGCCATATTCAGCGGATTCACGGAAGAAGAACAGAAAATGCGTCTGCATTACTACCAGCTGGTAGCAGAACTGTTCCGGGAATCCTATATCGATCAGATCACTGCATGGTGTGAAGAAAACGGCACCGCTTCTTCGGGGCATCCGCTGTTTGAGGAAAACATGAACGACCAGATCGAAACCTACGGCGGAGATTTCCTGCAGTTTGTGGGGAATCTGACCATCCCGGGGCTGGATCTGCTGTGGGTGGATCCGCCGCATCTGCTGTCGGACAACAACATCGGCAGCTACATGGGACTGCGGTATGTGGCTTCCGCCGCCAAAAACGCCGGAAAAACGGATGTGATGGTGGAATGGAATCCGGCCTGTGTTTCCTCCAACACCACTTTTTTCAGTGACATCATCGGCACTTCCATCGGCGGTGCTTCCCTTACCCGGCTGCTTGGGGTGAACATCTTCAATGTCATCGACCATGCGCATTCCTACACCATCGCCGAGAACAACCGGATGAACACCTATATTGGACGGATGAACACCATTCTGGAGGATGCCGAAGAAAGCGGCGATGTAGCACTGTTCTACCCCATCGCTACCGTACAGGCACTGCACAATGCAGATTTTGACCACTCCTCCACCTCCGGCGGCAGTACGGAAGCGGCGGAACTGAATTCCCGGTATGCCGGACTGTGCAAATCCCTGCTGGAAAGCCATGTACTGTACTCGGTCATTGATGACGAAAGTCTCTGTGCAGCATCCCTGACGGAAGACGGCTTCATGCAGATCGGCAGCGGAGCCTACAGAACCGTAGTTCTTCCCTGGACACGGTATATCTCCGTGACCGCCATGGAAGTTCTGACAGAATTCGCTTCTCTTGGCGGCAATGTGCTGTTCATCGGGGATATCCCCGCCCATTCCATCGGTACGACCGGGGATGATGCTGTGGCTTCCATGGCGCAGGTGCTGGCAGAAGGTCATTTTTATAACCGTGCCGGCAGCTCCACGGTGCAGGATATTGCAGCCCTGTCTGCCCGGCGGATCACCTTATCCGACAACCGGAACATCTCCATGGACGATCTGTTCTATGGCGATTTCCATACGGATGACAGGGAGATCACCTTTCTGGTCAACAGTACCTCCGCTGACGGTACGATAACCCTGTCCTTCACAGACGGATATACCGGCAGCTGTACGGTGTATTATCCCGGCAGCGGCAATATTGAAACGACAGAAGGTCCGGCAACCGTAACTGTTCCGGCTTATGAGGGGATTTTCGTGATCCGCGGCAGAGCGCCTGTACCGGAACCTGTGATCGTCCGGGAACCTGCAGAAACAGAAAAAACCGTTTATACACGCCCTGCTGAGAGCAACATCACGGCACAAACGGACGCTCCCGCTGTCCCGGACAGGCAGAACCGCTTCCCGATCTGGCTTGCCATTGGAGCCGCATCGGCAGCTGCCGTATGGTTTTTTGTCCGCCGGAAAAAGAAGAAATAACTGTTTTTTCCAAGGATTGATTTACCCGACAAAAAATGGTATTATATACCTTGATCAAAATCTTGTATCCATGGAAGTGAAGGAGGAATCCGGAATATGGTAAAAATCCTGTTTGTCTGCCACGGCAATATCTGCCGTTCCCCCATGGCGGAGTTTATCTTCCGTGATCTGGCGAAAAAGCGGGGGGCGGCTGACCGGTTCACGGTTTCCTCCTGCGCCACCAGTACGGAGGAGATCTTCATGGGTGTGGGCAATCCCGTCTATCCCCCGGCGGCTGCGGAGCTGGCAAAGCACGGCATCTCCTGCGGCGGCAAACGGGCGGTTCAGCTGCAGAAAAGCGATTACGGAAAATACGACCTGCTGATCGGTATGGACACCGCCAATATCCGGAATATGCACCGGATGCTGGGGGGAGACCCGGAGAACAAGATCCACAAGCTTCTGGAATTTGCCGGCAGAAGCGGGGATGTGGCAGATCCCTGGTACAGCGACCGGTTCGATATCGCCTGGCGGGATATTTATGATGGGTGCGATGCGCTTCTGGAAAAACTGCTTGCGGAATCCTAAAAACAGGTGGAGAACGGGGGAACGTTCTCTCCCCTTTTTGCCGGAAAAACAAAGATTTCCACTGAAAAATACCGTAAACCCATTGACAAATCTGCGGTTATCCTGTAAAATACTCTTCAGAGGCCATGCGGGAGAGGTTTGTTTCCATGGGCTTTCCGGGACAGTGTCCCACAAGAGAAATGGCGGTCGGTGCAAGCCA
>JAFZET010000454.1 GCA_017560565.1 Clostridia bacterium
CTATGTAACCGGAAATGAACTGCGTACACTTTTCCAGAACCGCTTCCACCATTTCCTCGTCGGTGTAGCAGTAGATCATGATCTCGGTCATGTCCAGCAGCCGCCCCGCCAGAGAGAAAGGTCCGATCACCCCGGCAAGCACCGGTCTGTCAGTGATCTTTGCTTTCGCCTGACGAATGGCATCCGCAAACAGAGCGGTACGACCTGCGCCCACCTCCGGCAAAGCCAGATCTTCCGCTTCCTCAATATCCGCAATCAAGGCTTCCGTTACGGTAGGCACTTCAATGTCGGAGAACCGGATCGCAGCGCCGAAGGCTTCCGCTTCCACGGACAGATCCATCATGCTGACAGCGGCAGAGCTGGGAGAGCATTCCGCCATAGCGCAGATCCCGTCTGCCTGCATTTTGCTGTCGGTTACCAGCTGACCTACCGTGATCCCCAGCTTCTGTACGCAGGGGAAGGAGATCAGCGGCATGGGCTTCTTGTTTTTCGGATCCCGCAGTGCGGCGAACCATGCCTGTTTATTCATATCGTATACCTCCGTGGGTATGGGGACACTGCCCCTTTATTTTTCCATTTCTTTCCAGATTTCCGCAAGCTCTTCCGGCTCACTTATCACCATTAGCAGATCCCGGTATTCCGCCCGCATGAGCCCGCCGTCCACAAAATCGTCCAGCAGACGGATCAGCGCATCCCAGCAGCCGTCCGTGTTCAGCAGAATGATCGGCTTTTTGTGCCGTTCCAGCGTCCGCAGGGTAAAGATCTCAAAAAATTCGTCCAGCGTCCCGATCCCCCCGGGTGCCGCCACAAACATATCGCTTTTCTGCTCCAGCAGATCCTTACGCTCCCGCATGGTTTCGGTCAGGATCAGTTCCGTGCAGTTTTCCTCCAGGATCCCCGGTGTGTGAAAGAAAGCCGGCGCAATCCCGACCAGTCTCCCCTCCCGTGCCAGTACGCCTTTTGCCGCCGCACCCATAACCCCGGTACATCCGCCGCCGAATACCATGGTGTGCCCGGCATCCGCAATGGTCTGCCCCAGCCGGTACGCACTGTCCAGATACGCCGGTTTGATCGTGTCGTTGGCCGCCCCGTAAACACAGATATGCATAGATTCTCCTCCTTTGGTTGGCTGTACTTATATTATACAGGATATTCCGCCGCTTGAAAAGAGGATTCCAAAAAATTCAGTTTTCGTACACAATTTATTTTTCTGTCAGCCGTCTGCGGATTTAGAAAAAATGCGCCGCCCGCATAAGACAACGCATTTTTATACTTTTCGTATTCGGATACTTCAAACCTTCGCCGTGCCTCTGCACCCGTAGGATCGCTCCCCTCTCAGGCTGCAGAAACGCCGGAGCTGCCCGCAGGGGCGTCCCCGCATTATTCGGAGAGCATCTGGAACATAGCGTAGGTCTTGGCGAACTGTTCCTTCTTGATGGCGATTTCAGCTTCCATAGCGGCGATCTGGTCAGCAGAATAGTTGTCCAGCATACCTTCCTTCAGGGTACCCTTGTACATCCGGTCAAGAACCTGGGTGTAGCGGATATCGGCAGAAGTGATTTCGCCGTTCTTTTCGATCACGATCAGGTCGCTCTTGCCGTCCAGCAGCAGGTCAACAGCGTAAGCACCCATCTTGGTAGCCAGAACTCTGTCACCCAGGGTGGGAGTACCGCCGCGAACGATATGTGCCATACGGCAGAACTTGGTTTCTACCCACAGTCTGTCATCGTCTTCTTCGATGGCCAGAGCCTTGGTGGTGCTGTCGATGCGCTTCTTCAGAGCTTCACCCAGTTCCGGGAAAGCTTCGGATACAATGATCAGGAAGCTTCTCTTGCCGGCTCTGCGCAGACGGATGATCTTTTCCACACAGGCGTCTTCGTCAAAGGGACATTCGGGAATCACGCAGTCCACCGCCCCTGTAGCGATAGCAGTGTTGATGGTGATGTCACCGGCGCCGCGGCCCATAACTTCCACGATGTTGCAGCGTGCATGGGATTCGCAGGTGTCACGGAGACGGTCTACATTTTCCACAACGGTCTGCATAGCGGTGTTGAAGCCGATGGTATTGTCGGTAGCGGTAATGTCATTGTCGATGGTGCCGGGCACGCCGATGGTGGGGATGCCTCTGATGGACAGGTCGGTAGCACCACGGAAGGTACCGTCACCGCCGATGGCGATCACACCGTCAATTTCGTGCTTCTTCAGGGTTTCGATGGCCTTCTGCATACCTTCTTCTTCCTTGAACTTGTCGCAGCGGTCGGAGTACAGGAAAGTACCGGACAGGAAGATTTTGTTGGAAACGTCCAGAGAAGTCAGGGGAACCAGTTCATCATACAGCAGACCTCTGTAGCCGCCCTTTACACCCATCACTTCAACGCCCTTTGCCAGAGCTGCGCGGGTAACCGCACGAACAGCAGCACTCATACCGGGAGCGTCGCCGCCGGAGGTCAGTACTGCAATTTTTCTGAATTTCTGTGCCATAATTGTATCCTTTCTGCGCCGTTTTCAGCGTATGGAATATATTTAAGTATACTCTATTATTCTATAACAAAACCCCGGAAAAATCAAGACCGCAAGGCAACATTTTCCGGGGTTTTCTGACATTATTTTATTTTATCGTGATTATTTGCTGCTTTCCAGATTGGCGCGCATATCACGGAACTGGTCTTCCAGCTTTACAAAGAACGCTTCCACGCTTTCCTTGTTGGCTGCATACAGAGAAGCGATTTCCTGCTTGCCCAGGTTTTCACAGAACAGCTTCTGCAGCTGTCTGTAGAACCCGTCCAGACCCACGCAGACTGCGGCATCAATGGTGATGGTATCGAAGATCATATCTACGATCTTGGCAGATGCTTCATCTCTGGTATTCTTCAGACAGATAACGTCTTCATAGATTACAGGACGAACCTTTTCGTAACCGTAGGCAGCCATGGCATCGATCAGCACACCGGACATAGCCAGCGTGTCACCTGTATTGGTCACAGGCACGTAGGGAACGGACACAACCCAGGGCTGTGCATAGCTGATGTAGTTTTCCTGCATTTCGGTTTCCTTGGGCATGGGAAGAACGCCGAAATCATATTCATATTCCCGGAATTCGGGCAGGAAGGAAGTACAGGGAGTGCAAAACAGCATCTGACCGCCTTCCAGCATTTTACCATAGTCAAATCCCTTTACGTTTTCCCAGAAGATACCTTCTTTCTGCATCTGTGTGCACAGCCACTGGATCCGTGTAATCAGATTTTCGTCATACAGCATACACTTCAGGGTACCATCCACATTTTCCACATAGTGATAGCCGCAGCCCATCAGGAAAGATTCAGGTGTCAGCACTTCATATCCCAGACCCATCTGGTCGTTCAGGTCCAGCGTACCGTTACCATCCAGATCCCGGTAGGACTGCAGAGCCATATCCATCATCTTGTCAATGGTCCAGGCTCCTTCTTCCACAAGTGTATAGGGATCATCCAGATTCATATCTTCCACGATATCCCGGTTGAACATCAGAACATACGCAGAACCGTAATACCGGGGAGAAATGGGACCGGCCGGGAAATAGAAGCTGTCGGCAATGGTCAGTGCTTCAGTAATTTCAGAAGCCCAGTACGGCTTGTCGATCTGAATGCCCTTCACCATATCCACAGGATACACACCGCCTTTGATAACGATGTTGTAGCCCTGCCATGCGATGTCACTGTAGAACATATCACAGGCTGCGTCACCCGCCTGGATGTTGGCAATCACTTTGTTCGGATCGATGTTGCCCGGTTCGATGATTTCATCAAACTTCACATTGTAGTAATCTTCCAGATATGTGGTTCTTTCGAACAGAATATCATTGGCAGGCTCCCCAATGGTTTCTCCAATGGAGAACTGCAGCAGTGTCGGATATTCGCTGCCGTTCAGACTGTTGGCACCGTGTACCCGGAAGGTGGCACCGGCATAATCCGCCTTGGGCAGACTGTCAATAAAGCTGATTTCTTCTGTTTCCTGTACGGTTTCGGTACTGACAGCCGTATCGGCAGTGGTTTCATTCTCCGCAGATGTA
>JAFZET010000455.1 GCA_017560565.1 Clostridia bacterium
AAACTCTGTCGGTTCGCTGTCCCCAAACCATTTTTCTTCCAGTGCATGATGGGTTCCGTCCGCCCTGCTCTGTTCCAGATATTCGTTTATTTCCCTCTGCAGCTCCGGATTTTCGCCTTTTGTGAAAATCATGCCATAGTTGCTGACATCGATAGATTCCTCCATACGGGTAACTGCACTGCCCTCCCAGAGCATTGCCTTATAGATCGACTCATCTGTCGGAAAAGTATCTATCTTACCGTTTTCAAGGGCAGATATAACATCGGAGTATGCATTAAACTCCAGAAATATGGAATCCGGCAGGATCGGAGGCAGTGTGATAGAGAAAATGGAGCCTGTCGTAAGACCGATTTTCTTCCCTGTCAGATCGCTGAGCGTCGATTCACTGCGCAAAGCCATACTGTCATTCGTTTTGGCACCACACCCTGCTAAACACATAATTACTGTAATGAGCACCAAAACCCAGCATAACCATTTTTTCACTCTCATGTAGATTTTCCTTTCCTTATTCTCCGATTTGTTTCCCGGAAATTTTCATCAAAAATTTTCTATGGCTGCTTCCTTTTTCTTTCATTTACACAAACAATTCCATTTTATTATACTACAATAATGCTGTCTTTACAACAATTTCCGGGAAAATTCTTACCAAAAACTCATAAATACAACTCATGAAAAATACTGCATCCTGTCTTGTAATCCTCCCGGGTGTATGATATAATACAAGCACAAAAAATCCGATACTGCGGATAGATCTGTACCATCAAGGAGTATAACGCTTATGACAACTTTTCTGATCGGTCTTGTCCTGCTGATCGGCGGCGGTGCCCTGTACGGCAGGTTCTGCGAAAAGGTCTTCGGAGCAGACGGTCAAAGAAAAACGCCTGCCTATACCAAACAGGACGCCATAGATTATGTCCCCATCAAAACCTGGAAGAATACGCTTATCAACCTGCTGAACATCGCAGGCACCGGTCCCATCTTCGGTCCCATTCAGGGGATCCTGTTCGGACCTGTCGCATTTATTACCATCCCCCTCGGAAACATCATCGGCGGTGCCATGCACGACTATTTCTGCGGCATGATCTGTCTCAGAGACGGCGGTGCCCAGATGTCGGAAACGGTGCGCCGTTACAGCAACCGGTGGATATACACGGCTTACCAGATCTTCTGCAGCCTGCTTCTGCTGATCGTAGGTGCCGTATTTATCTACACGCCGGGGGATATCATTGCCACCCAGATCCTGGGGCTTGACGGCAAACCCACCTCCCTTTCCACCTGGATCATTTATGCCGCTATTTTTGCCTACTATCTGGCGGCTACCGTATTCCCCATCGACAAGATCATCGGAAAGATCTATCCCGTTTTCGGTGCTCTTCTGCTGTTTTCCGCAGTGGGTATTTTTGCCGGTATTTTCCTCAAGGGATATCCTCTGACGGAACTCTGGGGCAGCTGGGAAGCGCCTCTTGCTTTTGTGATGAGGGACGGCGCACAGGTTCCCTTCAGCTATCGTGACTACTTTTCCGCTGAACACTTTATTCCCGCTTTCTTTATCACAGTAGCCTGCGGCATTCTGTCCGGTTTCCACTCCACCCAGACCGCTATCCTCTCCCGTACCGTGGAAAATGAACGCCAGGGACGGAAGATCTTCTACAATTCCATGGTTCTGGAAGGTCTGATCGCCATGATCTGGGCTGCTGCTGCCATGGGCATCTACAATATGGGGATGCAGGCTGCTGACGCCAATCTGTATTCCTCCGCCGTAGGTATGATCTGCCGGGATATGCTCGGCAATGTGGGCGGCGTCGCTGCTCTGCTGGGCATCATTGTGCTTCCCATCACCTCCGGCGATACCGCACTGCGCGGTCTCCGGCTGGCCATCGCAGAAGCTTTCCATATCGATCAGAAAAGCATCCGGAAACGTCTTGCTTTGACCGGTGTACTTTTTGTCATCGTAGCCGCCATTCTGGTGTTCGCCAAACTGTCTCCGGAAGGCTTTAAGATCCTGTGGAGATATTTTGCCTGGTTCAATCAGGCACTGTCCCTGTTTGCCTTTATGGTCATCACCTCCTGGATGTTCGAGCACGGCAAAGTGCGCTTTGTCTGGATGCCGCTGATCCCCGGTGCCTTCTACGCCTTTGTGACCATTACCTATATCGTGAACGCAAAAATCGGTTTTGGTCTTCCCTGGGGTGCATCTTATATCATCGGTGCCGTTTTTGCAGCTGCTTACATGGTTCTGCTTCTGTGGTACGGCAAACGCAGAGCACAGCGGCTGCTTTCTCCCACTGTCTGACAGTGTACTGTACTCCTGCACAGAACAAAAAGCTGGCGGATCCTTTGCGGTCTGTCAGCTTTTTCTATGTTGAATCCTGACAAACCTGACACACGGGTATCCTTTTCGTTTTTTCTGCCGGATGAAACGTTTTTCTGTTGCAAACCGGTTCCGGAAACAGTATAATAGACTACAGGATAGTAATGACATACCAAGGAGCAATGGAACGATGACAAAAATCCTGGAAATTACAGTGGATTCTCTGGCTTCCGCACGGGCTGCCATTGCCGGCGGGGCTGACCGTCTGGAGCTGTGCAGTGCGCTGGCTGTGGGCGGGCTGACCCCGTATGCGGCACTTCTGCGGCAGATCCGGCAGGAGAGTGATATCCCTATCCGCTGTCTGATACGCCCCCGGGCAGGGGATTTTCTGTACACCGAGGAAGAAATTCAGCTGATGGCTGACCAGATCCATGCACTTCGGGCACTGGGGGCTGACGGTTTTGTGTTCGGCTGTCTGGATGCCGACGGAAATCCGGATGTCCGTGCCATGGAACCGCTTCTGAAAGCCGCAGAGGGCACCGGGCTGACCCTGCACCGATGTATCGATGTTTCAAAGGATCCCGGTGAAACCTGTCTCACTGCCGGGAAGCTGGGCTTCGACACGGTTCTGACCAGCGGTGCCGCCGCCAGCTGTCTTGCCGGTATGGACACCATCGGCAGGCTGCTTACACTCCGGGACAGCCGGAATGCGCCTGAAGTGCTCATCGGATGCGGCGTAAATGCTTCCGTGATTGCAGCTTTCCGTGCCCGGTTCCCCCAGGCAAACGCCTTCCACATGAGCGGCAAAACGGATGTGGAAAGCGGTATGCGCTTCCGGCGCGAGGGTGTGCCCATGGGACTGCCCGGTCTGGACGAATGGTATATTCCGCAGACGGATGTACAGGCTGTCCGTGCCGCCCGTGCCGCACTGGATAAAAAAATATGATCTGCCGGGAAATTTGCCTTCCCTCTTGTAATCCTCCAACGGATATACTATAATATCGGTATCACAACTAAGGAGAAAACCCATGGATCGTTTCTTCAGGCTCAATGAGCGGAATACCTCGGTCAGAACTGAACTGATCGCCGGTATGACCACCTTTTTTTCAATGGTCTACATATTGATGGTCAATGCCAATATGTTCGCCGACCCTTTCGGTGACGGATCCAATCCGCTGCAGGTTTCCTATGGCGCCATCTATATTGCAACGGCCATTTCGGCAGTCATCGGCACCACCCTGGCCGGTCTTCTGTCCAATCTGCCCCTGGCGCAGGCCAGCGGTATGGGTCTGAATGCGTTTTTTGTATATACCGTCTGTATCGGTTTCGGGCTTTCGTATGCCAATGCACTGGTGCTGGTGTTCATGGAAGGTATTATCTTCATTCTCCTCACCGTAACGGGGCTGCGCAAAAAGATTTTTGATTCCCTGCCGCTGGCTGTACGGACCGCCATCCCCTCGGGCATCGGTCTGTTCATCGCCCTTCTGGGACTGCAGAATGCCGGTATCGTGGTGGACAACCCCTCTACCCTGGTGGATCTGGCCTCCTTCAACCTGCTGGGACAGACCTGGGCGGAGATCATGCCGAAGGTCGTTACCCTCTGTACCCTGCTGGCCATCGTGATCATGAGCATCAAAAAGCTCCGGGGTGCGGTACTGATCGGCATCGTAGGCGGCATGGCACTGTATTACCTGTTCGGTCTGACCATTGACGGCTTCTATGCCAATATGAATATCGTCTTCGTCAGCCCCATTGCTGCATTCCGGGAATTTACAGAGCAGTCTCTGTGCAAGGTATTTACCGACGGCTTTGACTTTTCCGCCTACATCGCAGAACACGGCGGTGCCAACCTGGCTCTTACCATTGCCACAACGGCACTGGCATTCTGTATGGTGGATATGTTTGACACCCTGGGTACCCTGTATGCCGCCTGTGAACGTGCCAATCTTCTGGACGAAAACGGGGAGCCGCTCAACATGAACCGCGGAATGCTTTCCGATGCCATCGCCACTACTCTGGGCGCCATCTGCGGGACCTCCACCGTTACCACCTTCAGCGAAGTCAACGCAGGCGTGGCAGCAGGCGGCAGAACCGGTCTGACGGCGGTTTTCTGCGGCTCGTTCTTCTTTGTTGCCATGTTTTTAAGCCCCATCGCCCAGCTCGTCCCCAGCTGTGCAACGGCGGCAGCACTGATCTATGTGGGTCTTCTGATGATGATGTCCGTGAAGAACATCGACTGGGATGATTTCAAGATTTCGGTTCCCGCTTTCCTGACCCTTGCGCTTATGCCCTTTACCTACAATATTTCCTATGGTATCGCCTTCGGTCTGCTCTCCTATATCATCATCAGCGTCTTCTGCGGAGATATCAAGAAGATCAAGACCAGCTCCTGGATCATCGCCGGGCTGTTCGTTGCCATGCTGCTTTTGACCCATTGACCGGATTGTCCGCAAATCACAAAGAGCTGACCGGATTTTTTCCCAGCCAGCTCTTTTTCTGTTCTGTTTTATTCCGTGATCATCCCGGATTTGTAGATTTCCAGCATTTCCCTGTCGATGCGGATGCCCTTGTAGTCTTCCCACTTCGTATCCGGTCTGCCGTGGTCTGCGATACCGAAGGCACCACGGAAGTTCCACAGGGAATACCCCCAGCGGTTCTCTTTGAACACCTTCATCAGATCCGCCAGCCATGCCAGTGCGATGGGGTTGGGGATCTTGTTGTAGCAGCCGAATTCCCCGATATGCACCTGCACACCCTTGGCTTCCACATCCTTCCAGGGCTGGTAGTACCGGCGGATCCAGTCGATGTCCTTCACTTCGCCGTATTCTTCCAGGGGCCAGGAGGGCATCTGCCATTCTCTTTCTCCTCTGACCCACTCTGCCTTATAGTGGGAAACAGAGAAAGGCTCATATCCTCTGCCGCTGTGGATCACGCCTGCGTCCCAGAGTTCGGGCAGTGCGGAACCGCCGCCGTCAAAACCGTCGATGACGATCTCTCTGTCCGGGTCAATGGCACGGATGGCGGCAATGGTACGGCGGATTACCTTCTGGTGGTCGTCACGGGTACAGGGATGGGTGGGGGGAATGTTGGCCGGTTCGTTGACCAGGTCAAAGC
>JAFZET010000048.1 GCA_017560565.1 Clostridia bacterium
CAGAAAACCTGACAGCTTCTCCTTTTGACTGTTGAAACAGACAGCCTGCAAATGCTTCTGTCTTATTCGGCGTAAACGCTTACCTGTCTTCTGCCCTTGGCAATGTTTTCAAACTTAACCTTGCCATCGATCAGAGCGAACAGAGTGTCGTCGGAACCGCGGCCCACGTTGTTACCGGGATGGATGTGGGTGCCTCTCTGTCTGATGATGATGTTGCCTGCAGTTACCTTGGAACCGTCAGCGGACTTAACGCCCAGACGCTTGGATTCACTGTCACGGCCGTTCTTGGTAGAACCTACACCTTTTTTATGAGCAAAGAACTGTAAACCGAGTCTGATCATTGTTATTTCCTCCATTATTATTTTTCATGCATCCAATAAGTCCACTTCCAGGAACTCATAATATTCTTCCGTCAGATCCACAAGCTGATAATAATACCCCTCCAGAAGACCGGATACCGCAAAGCGGATCTTCTCGTCTTTCGTGGTCAGCACCTCTTTGCAGGTGACACGGATGTCGGTATTGACATCATCGATGGTATATTCCGTGGATGTTTTGTATGCAACTTCTATGGTATTCAGGATCAGCATGGTCATTGCCGAGATGGCGGAACAGAGGATATCGTCCCCTTCTTCGCCGAATCCGGTGTGACCAGTTTCCTGAAATCCCCAGAAAATGCCGTTCTGTCGGTAAAATGTAATCTTGGTCATAGAACCTGTCCTTTATCGGATGAAACGAAGCCTGCACTACACAGGCATGTCCTTAAAACGCGATCTTGTTGATCTGAACCTTGGTATAAGGCTGTCTGTGACCGATCTTCTTCTTCTCGTTCTTCTTGGACTTGTAGGTCATAACGTAGATCTTCTTAGCCTTGCCGTTCTTCACTACGTTGGCAGATACGGTTGCACCTTCCACTACGGGAGAACCAGCCTTGAAGCCTGCTTCGGAGCATACAGCCAGAACCTTATCAAAGGTAATTTCTGCGCCTTCTTCTGCTTCCAGTTTTTCAACGAAGATGGTGTCACCTTCGCACACTTTGTACTGCTTACCGCCTGTTTCAATAATCGCAAACATTCGTAACAGCACCTCTCTTTCTTGTGTTACTCGCTTAGTAGGTATACAGAAATCTGTATTTTATGAACCTGACATCATGCGGCAGGATATATTGTATCATGTTTCCGAACGAAAGTCAATAGAATATTCGTGTTTAAATGTCCGAAAATTCTGCTGATTCTCCTTTATTTTCCGACACTTTCCACAGCTGCCGTCAGTGTATTCTCCAGCAGCATGGTAATGGTCATAGGACCTACGCCGCCGGGAACAGGGGTAATGGCGGAAGCTTTCGGTTCCACAGAGGCAAAGTCCACGTCGCCTGTCAGCTTGCCGTCCGCTCTTCGGTTCATTCCAACATCGATGACCACCGCACCTTCCTTAACCATGTCGCCGGTCACGAAATCAGCTTTGCCAATGGCGACAACCAGAATATCCGCACGGCGGGTGACTTCCGCCAGATCTCTTGTCCGCGAGTGACAAATGGTTACGGTACCGTTGGCGTGGAGCAGCAGCATAGCCATGGGTTTGCCCACAATGTTGCTGCGTCCGATGACCACGCAATCCTTGCCGGAGACGTCAATGCCTTCGTATTCCAGCATTTTCATCACGCCGGCGGGGGTACAGGGCAGGAAGCTGTATTCGCCCAGCATGATCTTGCCGGTGTTGATCAGGTGGAATGCGTCCACATCCTTTTCCGGGGGAATGGCGGCTATGATTTCCTGTTCATCCAGATGCTTCGGCAGAGGGAGCTGTACCAGGATGCCGTGGATTCTATTGTCGTTTTTCAGGGTATCGATTTTGCCAAGGAGCTCGTCCATGGTGGTTTCCGCAGGCATTTCATATACCTGAGAATAGAATCCAACTTCTTCACAGGCTTTCTTTTTATTGCGGACATATACCTGGGAGGCGGGATCTTCTCCTACAATGATCACTGCCAGTCCGGGCTTGAATCCGTTTGTATTTTCAAAGGCAGCTGTACGTTCTGCGATATTCCGGCGGGTTTCCGCTGCAATCTTCTTGCCATCAATGATTTTTGCCATGGGTCAGATCTCCTTTTCCGTCTTATCTTCGTTTTCTTCTTCGTCCGTTTCCTTACCGGCTTCCGCTTCGGTTTCCGCCGTACCGGTATACAGCCTGTCATATACGGAATCGTATGCCACTGCTTTTTCCGCTGCTTTTTTGAGCTTGGCCGCATTCAGAAAAACAATGACAATCCCCAGGATCAGGGATGCGGCTCCCACCAGCTGGGAAATCCGGAAAGATCCCATATACAGGCTGTCTGTACGGAGTCCTTCGATCAGCATACGCCCGAATCCGTACCAGATCAGGTACATGGCAAACATCTGTCCGTCAAATTTCTTCTTTTTATAAACATTGTGCAGGATCACGAATCCGATCAGATTCCACAGAGATTCATACAGAAACGTCGGGTGAACAAATATTTCTTTGTCCCACAGCCCCGTTTCGATACCGGAACCGTCCCAGCTGTAATGAAGCCCCATCCGCCAGGGAAGATCGGTTTCCCCGCCGTGGGCTTCCATATTGACGAAATTCCCCCAGCGTCCGATGATCTGTCCGATCATAACGGTGGGACCGAGAATATCGAACAGCTTGATAAACGGCACTTTACGAACTTTCGCAAAGATATACGCTGTGATCAGACCGCCGATGATCCCGCCGTAGATGGCAAGACCACCGCCGCGGATATTGAAGATATTCTTCAGAGTGCCGCCGAGGTTGTAGAAAAAGTCTCCTGAACTGACAAGATAGTTATCCCATTCGAAGATCACATAATACAGTCTTGCGCCGGTCACGCCGAATATGATGATAAAAAAAGCAAGGTCGATGATAAGATCGCTTTCCAGTTTTTCCCGTTTTACGCCTACATAATTGGCATACAGTACACAGAGCACCATCCCCAGGGTGATGAGGATGCCGTACCACATGATTTCGTGACCGAACACACTGAATGCGGCTTTGTCAATGTGGAAAGGCGCAATGCCCAGACCGGGGAAAGAGATATAATCCATACGTTTCTCCTGTAAAATTGGCAAAAAGAGGAATACAGATGTACTCCTCTTTACCTATAAAATCAGTCGCAGTTTTCCCAGTTGTGGTAGATCTCCTGCACATCGTCGGATTCCTCCAGATGTTCGATCAGCAGGTTCATGTTCTTGATGTCGTCCTCGGATTCCAGGGTGACATAGGTGTTGGGAATCTTGTCTTCTTCAGCGGATTCCACCTTGTAGCCCAGAGATTCCAGCGCTTCCTTGATGGCGTAAACGTCAGAAGGTTCGGTGGTGATTTCGAAGCTGTCTTCATCGGAGGAGAAGTCTTCTGCACCGGCTTCCAGTGCGTCTTCCATCAGCTTGTCTTCATCTACGCCTTCGTTGTCTTCCCGCAGCAGGATGATGATACCTTTGTCTTCGAACATATAGCTTACGCAGCCGTTGGAGCCCAGGTTCCCGCCGTACTTGTCGAAGAAATGACGCACATCGGAAGCGGTACGGTTACGGCTGTCGGTAGCGGCTTCCACGATCACAGCAACGCCGGAGGGTCCGTAGCCTTCGTAGGTGATTTCTTCGTACTGAACGGCATCGGCACCGGTAGCCTTCTTGATGGCACGTTCAATGTTGTCGTTGGGCACATTGTTTGCCTTTGCCTTGGCGATCAGGTCACGGAGCTTGCCGTTGGTATTGGGGTCACCGCCGCCGTCACGCACGCAGATAGCGATTTCCTTACCGATCTTGGTAAAGATTTTCGCTTTTTGGGCGTCGGTTTTTTCTTTCTTGTTCTTGATATTGTTCCACTTACTATGACCGGACATATAACTTAACCTCGTGTATATAAATAAAATGTAATCAGATCTTCTCGGGGGTCTTCATGCAGATCAGGTGCAGAGCAGATGCCAGAACGGTGTTCACAGCTTTGGTGATCCGCAGACGCAGTGCCTTGGTGCCTTCCTCTTCTACAGACAGGATGGGGCAGGCTCTGTAGAACCGGTTGAATGCAGTGCAGACATCAATGACGTACCGGGCAATCACGCAGGGTTCGTATTCTTCGATAGCCTGCAGAACCCGTTCCGGGAACTTGGACAGAACCTTGAGCACATCCGCTTCTTCCGGCATGGTGATGTCCGCATCGGCTTCGGGAATCCCTGCTGCCTTTTCCAGGATACTGCAGGTTCTTGCATAGGTATACTGGGCATAGGGACCTGTGCTGCCTTCAAAGCTGAGAGCGGATTCCATGGTAAAGTTGATGTCCTTGATCCGGCTGTTGTACAGATAATTGAACACAATGGCACCAACGCCCACGGCTTCGGCAATCGCTTCCTTATCCGGCAGATCAGGATTCTTTTCGTTCATAATTTCCGTAACCTTTTCGATGGACTGGCGGAACAGATCCTTCAGCAGAACCACGTTGCCGGTTCTGGTAGCCAGCTTTTCCCCGCCAATGCTGACGGTACCGTAAGGCACGTGCACCAGCTGATCAACCCAGTCATAGCCCATCAGCTCCATAACCTTGAACCACTGGGCAAAGTGGAGGCTCTGCCCGGAGGAGGTTACGTAGATACATTTATCAAAGTCAAAGGTATTCTTTCTGTACACGGCTGCTGCGATGTCACGGGTAGGATACAGAGAAGTTCCGTCGCTCTTGAGGATCAGGCAGGGGGGCATATTGTATTCGGAAAGGTCAACAATAGAAGCACCTGCATCCAGCTTCAGCAGATCCTTATCCCGCAGGATCTGAATCTGTGCGGGCATCTTATCGGAATAGAAGCTTTCGCCCAGATAATGGTCAAACGTGATCCCCAGCTGCTTGTAGGTGATGTTGTATTCCTTCAGGCTGACATCCAGGAACCATTTCCACAGAGCGATGTTTTCGGGATCCTGTTCTTCCATCTTCTTGAATTCGGCTCTTGCTTCATCGTTGAGGGAAGGATCCTTTTCGGCTTCTTCATGGAACTTTACATACAGCTCCACAAGTCCGTCACAACCCTTGCTTTCCACGTATTCCTTGTCGCCCCAACGCTTGAACGCAACGATCTGCTTCCCGTTCTGGGTACCCCAGTCGCCCAGGTGGTTGATGCTGATGCACTTGTACCCGGCAAATTCATGGAGCAGCTTCAGGCAGTGCCCAATGACGGTAGTGCCGAGATGACCGATATGGAACGGCTTGGAAGTGTTGGGAGAGGAATAGTCCAGCACCACAGTCTTCCCTTCCCCCATGTCGGAAGCACCGTACTTTTCTCCCTTTGCTTCCACATCGGTGAGTACGGCATTTTTCAGATAGGAATCGGAGATTTTGAAATTGATATACCCACCGGCAGGGGCAATGGAAGAGAATGCATCACCTGCGATCTCCTGCGCCAGAGCGGCAGCAATCTTCGGCGGGGCATTTCTCAGGATCTTGGCATATTTGAAACAGGGGAATGCCAGATCTCCCATGGTTTCGTCCGGGGGATATTCCAGCATACCGGCCAGTTCGTTCAGATCGGAATCCAGGTCGTAGACCTTTTTCAGCGCATCTGCGATCAGCCCGGCTGCAATTTTTTTACAGTTCAGCATACAATAACTTCTTTCCGGCTGCCATGCAGCAAATTATTCTTCAAAGGGGATGGCTTCGTGGTGCTTCTTTGCCTGTTCGTTCAGGATACCGTGGATCTTTCTGGTGGGGTTCAGCAGAGGACCGATGGACTTATCCTTGTTCAGGGTATCCACGATCAGAGCCACATATTTGCACATATTGACATCCGCATACCATTCACGGGTCATCAGTGCGGGATCATGATAGGTCAGGTTGGTGGTGAAGCACTTGGTGAAGATGC
>JAFZET010000456.1 GCA_017560565.1 Clostridia bacterium
ACCCTCCGAGACCTCCCACCCCTCCTCCCTTATCCAGGCTCAGGCGCTGCGCGCTGAGGGCGCACGGAATGTTGATAGAGGGATGGGATACCATATTCTTTATAATATACTAAATACTAAACATACTAAACATACTAAAAATCTTGATACTAAAACCCCGGTATCCTCCACGGCTACACTTCCGGCAAGAGGGGGAGAGGGGAGGTCTCGGAGGGTGAGAGGGGGAGACTGCCGAAGTCTCCTCCTTTCATCCTCTGAGTCCCGTCCGGAAGGACACCCCTGCTTTGGTCTAAGCAAAATCCAACCGCTGTAAGAAAAATAAAATCCCCTCCAAAAAGCAAAAAAGAAACCCCGCCCGAAGGCAGAGTTTCTTCACTTCAATTCTGTAAAGCGCAGCGCAGAAAGCTTACTTCTCCTCAGAAGACTTCTGCTGGAAAGAAGGCAGATCTTCCAGAGAGATCTCCTGCTGGGGTCTCTTGCCGCCCACAGTGGGATCGCTCAGCTGACGGTCAAAGGCTTCCTTTTCCTCGCCGGAAATGATGGCGGCAGCACCGGCAGACAGAGGCTGTTCGGACACTTCCGCAGCGGCGTCTGCAAGTGCGCCTTCACCGTTCTGACGGCGGCGGTTCCGGTTTCTGTTCCGGTTCCGGTTTCTGGACTTGTTTTCGCCCTGGGGCTTTTCGGCGGCTTCCACGGTCTGGGCACCTTCCGCAGCTTCTTCGGCGGGAGCGTCTGCAGGTGCGGAGTTCTTCGGCTTCCGGCTTCTGCCATGGTCGCGGCGGCGGTTTTCACCGTTTTCGGACTTGTCACTGCGGCGGCGGTCGTCGAATACCTTGTCGGGACCTTCGTAGGTGATGATGATCTTCCGGTTCTTGTCGGTGCCTACGCTGTGGGTGGATACGTTTTCCACGCTCTGCAGCTCGCTGTGGATGATCCGGCGTTCATAAGCGTTCATGGGTTCCAGGAACACGTTGCGCTTGTACTTCAGGGCTCTTGCAGCCATGCGGCGGGCCAGGGAACGGAGGGTTTCTTCTCTCTTGGCACGGTAGTTTTCGATGTCCAGAGAGATCTTTACATAGTCCCCGTTCTGGTTGTCGCTGTGGCGGATGGCGGCCAGGTTCAAAAGGTACTGGATGGCATCCAGGGTCTCGCCGTGGTGACCGATCAGGATACCGGTGCCCTCGCCCACGATTTCCATGGCGGGATAGAGGTTGGCGTCCCCTTCGATTTCGTATTCTTCCCCTTCGGGGCATTCCACCGGCACTGCCTTTGCATCGATCTGCATATTGGCAAGCAGGGTGGTCACGAATGCCAGGGCATATTCCATTTCAGCGGCGGTGATGCCTGCCTTCTTCCGGGATTCGGGAGCGGGCAGTTCTTCCACCATG
The DNA here is from genome assembly GCA_017560565.1 of Clostridia bacterium. GTDB lineage: Bacteria > Bacillota > Clostridia > Oscillospirales > CAG-272 > UMGS1696. Next base: position 1,389 of record JAFZET010000456.1, read on the forward strand.
GCTTCGATGGCGGCGTCCAGGGCGGCAACGTCGATGGATCCGTCGGAGGGTACGTATACTTCTTCTTCGGCGGGTTCTTCGATCACGGCCTTGCGGGCGATCTTTTCTTCCACGGGTGCGTCGGGAGAAACGGGAGCGGCAGCACGGGAGGCGGCAGCCATGGCAGCGGCAGCAGCTTCTTCCGCCTTTTTCAGGTCTCTTGCGCTGTCCCAGCGGACATCTGCCACGGGTGCGTCACCGGAACCGATGGAACCGTCCGCTACTGCGGCAGTCTGCATGGGGCTTTTTGCGTAGGTCTTCACGTTGGCACCGGTTTCCTTGTACACGGGGGTCTTCTTACCGGAACCTTCGATCTTGTATTCCGGCATATTGTCCAGAATACCGCTGGCCTGTGCTTCCTTCTTCACGGGCTTTTCGCCGGTCTTGGCAGGTTCGAAAGCGGGCTTTTCCGCCTTGGGTGCTTCTTTCTTTTCAGGCTGTGCTTTCTGCTGTTCTGCCTTGGGCTGGGCGGGTCTGTCCTGCTTGGGCTGAACGGGCTTTTCCTGCTTCGGCTGGGCGGGCTTTTCCTGCTTCGGCTGAGCGGGCTTTTCCTGCTTCGGCTGAGCGGGCTTTTCCTGCTTCGGCTGGGCGGGCTTTTCCTGCTTCGGCTGAGCGGGCTTCTCCTGCTTCGGCTGAGCGGGCTTTTCCTGCTTCGGCTGAGCGGGCTTTTCCTGTCTGGGCTGAGCGGGCTTTTCCTGTCTGGGCTGAGCGGGCTTTTCCTGTCTGGGCTGAGCAGGCTTTTCCTGCTTCTTATCGGATTCGCCGTCCCGGGCAGCGGAGCCGTCACGGTCTGTCTGCATCCGGTAGGACTTCATTTCCGCTACGATGGAACCCAGGTTGATTTCTTCTTCTTCGGTTACGGTCACCTTGATCTTGGCATCCTTTGCGCCTATCCCAAGGAACCCTTTCTTGGGCATTTCCAGAATATCAAAAGAGATATCCTTGCCCACGCCGCCGTATTCCCGCTGGGCAATGGCCATAGCCTCATCCACGGTTTTGGCGGTTACAATATAGGTTTCACTGTTGTTCATCGGTGTTTTGTCCTTTTTGATTCACTTACTTGTTGTCTTCGTCTTTTTTCAGCGGCGCCTTGTCGATGACGTTGGAAACTTCGCCGTTCCTATTCTCACTGACAGTTTCCTTTGCTTCGGCAGCTTCTTCGGCTTCCCTTGCCGCCTGGCGTGCCAGATACTCTTCATCGTCGATGTGGTGCAGGGAGCGGACCGTCTTCTTTTCGCCGCCTTCCTTTGCCTCACGCTTCTTCTGCTTGTTGGACATACTGAGCTGTCTTTCGGCTTCTCTGTAGTCTTCTTCCGTGAATTTCGGCACGGGCATCAGCTTGGCGATGATGATCTTTTCCACCACGAACACGATCTGACGGAATACCCAGTACACACCGATAGCGGCGGCCATCTGGAATTCGATATACACAGACAGCAGGGGCATGGTCCAGGTCATGATCTTCATGGACATCTGGTTCTGGGCGTCCTTGGATTCGGGAGACTGGTAGGTATACTTCATGGTGATCTTCTGACCTGCCACATACACGATGAAGGTCAGGATGGGGATCAGCACCAGCCAGTCAAAGGGATCGAAGCTGATGGTGGGCACCTTGGACAGGTCGAAGGGACCTACCTTGAACACGGGCAGAACGGTGTTTTCCAGTGCGGGAGCGATGGTGGTATAGTCATCCACGCCCACTTCTCTCAGGTGATTGATGATATCCACCTGCTGGGTACGCATATTCAGTTCAAAGCCCTGTGCAGTCAGAGTGCTGATCAGGGAATCGATCTGATTCTGGGGCACGTTGCAGATATACCGCAGGGGATTGATGATGACGTTGTACAGGCAGATGATCACAGGGAACTGGATCAGCAGGGGGAGGCAGCCGCCGGCGGGATTGAAGTTCTCCGACTGGTACAGCTCCATGGTTTCCTGCTGCATCTGCTGCTGGGTCTTCTGGTCCGTCCGTCCTGCGTACTTTTTCCGGATGGCCATGACACGGGGCGCCAGCTTCGCCTGCTTGATGGAGTTTTTCTGTTGTTTGATCTGGATGGGGCACAGGATGATTTCCATGACCAGCGTAAAGAGGCAGATGGCAGCCACGTAGTTATTGGTAAGCTGATATGCCAGCCGGATGAGGAACCCCATCGGGATATAAAGGATGTCAAAAATACTGTTCATTGGTACACTCTTTTTTAATTCAGAATTAAGAATGAAGAATCAAGAATTACATAAGACATCCGGCATTCTTCATTCCGCAAAAAAACAAGCCTCATGAACCAGAAAAAAGCAATTCTTAATTCTTAATTCATAATTCTTAATTTTTCTTCTTCCGCCACGGGCAATCCGGTACGGGATCGTATCCGCCCCGGCAGAAGGGGTTGCAGCGAAGCACACGCCATATTGCAAGGGCAAGTCCGATGAGGATGCCCCATTCCATGACGGCTTCGATACAGTAGGCGGAACAGGTAGGCGTGAACCGGCAGGAGCCCTGTCCCTTCATGGGGGAGAGGAACCTGCGGTACAGGTATACCGGCACAAGGACGATGCGGCACAGCTCTCTGTGGAGTTTTCCCGCTGTCCGTGCGGCACTGTTCCATATTTGTTTTGCCTTGTTCATAACACCGCACCGGTCGCCGTATCATTTGCCGTATTATCGGTCACTATACTGGCGGCGGCATTCTCCTGCTTCTCAGGCGCATCCTTGGGCATGCCGGAGGTTTCGGTCTCCGGTGCTTTCGGCGCATCCTTCGGCGGGAGCATATCCAATCGGGCAAGGCAGTAGCGCAGGTCTCGTTTTACATCCTGCATCTTCACTTGGGCAGCCTTCGGATAGGGCGTGATCACAACAAGGTATCCGGTTTTGATACCGATCTCCCGGTCTATCTGCCGGTATGCTTCCCGGATGACCCGCTTCGCCCGGTTCCGCTGGACTGCGCCTCCGACTTTCTTAGAGGCTGAGATCCCGATCCGGTTGATCCGCTTCTTCAGCGGGTGCTGTTTCTGTAAAAGCGGTGCATGCTTGTCCTTCAGCACAAACACGCCCAGGGTAGCGGACGATTTCCGCTGTCCCTTGCGGTAGGCTTTCTGGTACAGGTGGTTCTCTGTGATAGCTGTAAATTTCATAATTGCTCTTGGGTGGCTCGGCGCCTTTTTTGGGGCTTTGTAATTCAGCAGTCAAACACCTTGGGAGAATACCTTCGTTCTTCTCTCACGCAAAAAACACACGCCGATGCGCACATAAAATTATAACCCCCGACCAAATGCGGAGGTTACAGTTTTGCCATACTCTTTTGGCCGGGTCACTTCGTTCCGACTCAGTGGGTCAGACGAGCGCGGCCCTTATCACGACGTCTCTTGAGAACCTTTCTGCCGTTAGCGGTAGCCATTCTCTTGCGGAAGCCATGTTC
>JAFZET010000457.1 GCA_017560565.1 Clostridia bacterium
ACATGGGGGTCGTGTACCTCCACTTCCCCTGAAATCCGGTATTCGTCATAGCCGGGGTACCGGATTTCGTAGGTATCCAGATCCCGCTGCAGGTTTTCTTCCATAATACAATAGGTTTCCTCCACCGCCAGAATATCTTCTGTTTCGCTGGGGTAGGTGGTAGTTCCGACAGCATTTAGACCGCTTTGGACGATTACGGAGCAGGAAGAAATGAGGCTGGTGAATATGAGCAGCAGGGCAAGAATGCATCCTATTACAATAAACATACCCTTATGGTTGGCAACATAGGTTGCTGCCTGTCTGGCTTTTTCCTGCAGGGTCAGGGCAGCTTTCCCGGCAATTTCGGATGCTCTGGTGGATTCCTGCGAAGTTCGTTTCGCCTGTGCGTATTCCTGCTTGATCCGCTTTTTCTGCTGTGCTTTGGATGCCGCCCGGACTGCAACTTCCGTGAGATACACACCATTGTCCAGTACATCGGTACCGGCATTGTCGTCGGATTCATGAAATCTTTTATGTACCTGCGTAGACACCATATGTCCCGGCAGATCGTGGATCAGTCTGGACGGTGGTTTGTTTTCCTCCGTAAAGCGCAGTTTCTCAGCCATCGGGGTTCTCCATCAGCTTGATCCGGATCCGGTCTTTGCCCAGCGGGGTGATGAGGGTGTACACACCTTTATGCCCACTGGACGTGCAGTAGTCCCGTACAATGAACATACCTTCGTTGCCGGGTTTGTTATACGGCATCAGGTTCCCGGCGGGGCAGCGGTACAGGAATTTGGCTTCCACCAGAAACTTGCAGAATTGCCGTTCCGGGATCTGCAGTTCCTTTGCCGTTGCCCGGATGTTGGTGCAGTCTTCCGGACTCACATAAGTATCGTAATACTCCGCTTTGGGCAGAGCATCCTGCAATGTGGCTGACAGATCTTCTGCACGGTTATGTTCCTGCATCAACTGCTCTGCCATGGCCATGATCAGTTCGGGATGTTCCATTACTCTCTGCAGTGTAGATTCTGTCATATATGCACCGTGCTTCCGGATGGATGGAACCACTGTATCAAACAGCCATGTTTCAAACCGTTGGGCAGAGGGGAGCTTACTGCCAACGATCAGTCGGTATACATCTCCTTCCGGAATATATGACAGGCTTTGTACTCCCCCTTCCGTAAGGGTGTCACGTTTCGTTACCCCCTTGCAGTGATCCCCAACAGCCTTCCGGGGATTGGAATACCCCAGAGCTTCCGCCACATCCTTGGCACAGAACAGAATCCTGTCACCTTCACAGATGGTACGGATGTTTCCGAATTCTTCACTGTTGAAAAGTAAAAGTTTGGCTTCCATTGTTGTTATCCTTTCTATCATATCTTTATCATTCTGTCTGCTTCTGTTCCGCCAGATCGGAAAGACGGGTGGTCATGAGTTTGTAAAGCAGAGTATCCTTCGGGAACCGATCTACAAACGGCAGAATCGTCGAACCATAGAACAGCAGTCCCTCCCCCTCGCCGGAGTGGGTCACATAGGAAAGCTGGTGGGGAGAGATATTCAGCTTCTGAGCCAGAATCTGTCTGTCCCCGGCTGCCTGATTGAGCATATATATGTAGTCCGAGTTTTCCAGAATATTTTCGATTTCCTTGGATGCCAGCAGGTCTTTCACATTCTGCGTCAGTCCGGTAGGGATACCGCCCCACTTCCGAAAACGCTTCCAGATTTCCACCATATATGCGGCAGTTTGTTCTTCTTTCAACAGAAGATGGCACTCATCCACATAGTATCGTGTGGATTTCTGCTCGTCCCGGTTGATGGTCACACGGTTCCAGACCGCATCCTGTACGATCAGCATACCGATCTTCTTGAGCTGCTTGCCCAGTTCCTTGATATCGAAGCTGACGATACGGTTGTCGATGTTGATGTTGGTGCGGTGGTTGAACACGTTCAGTGAACCGGTGACGTAGATTTCCAATGCCGTGGCGATGTACTGCGCTTCCTTTTCGTCCTGACTCCGGAGAGCATTGTACAGGTCTTCCAGAATGGGCATCTTCTCTGGTACAGGATCGTTGAGGTAGTCACGATAAACCAGACGGACACAACGGTCGATGATGGTCTTTTCTACCGGCTGTAATCCTTCCTTACCGCCGACAATCAGTTCACAGAGGGAGAGAATAAAGTCGGCTTTGAGTGACAGGGGATTTTCGTCATCACTGTAATTCAGGTTCAGATCCATCGGGTTTACAAAATCACTGGAAGTAGGCGAAATGTGGATTACCTGACCATGCAGATGTTCCACCAGAGTGCCGTATTCCGCTTCCGGGTCGCAGATGATAATGTCATCATCGGTGACGAGAAACACGTTGGCGATTTCGCGTTTTGCCGAGAAAGATTTACCGGAACCGGGAGTACCGAGAATCATGCCGTTGGGGTTCTTCAGCAGTTTCCGGTCTACCATAATCAGGTTGTTGGAAAGGGCGTTCAGACCACAGTACAGAGCTTCCTTTCCGTCCTGGAACAGTTCCTGTGTGGTGAACGGGATGAATACCGCCGTGGAAGAAGTGGTAAGTCCACGCTGGATTTCGATCTGGTTCAGACCGAGCGGCAGACTGCTCATGAGTCCCTGCTCCTGCTGATAGTCCAGACAGGTGAGGATGCAGTTGTGCTTCTGTGCGATGGATTTCGCCTGCAGGACGGTATTTTTGAGCTGCGGATACTTGTCTCCGGTATTCAGAACGATGAAAGTCATGAGAAACATTCGCTCATTCCGTGACTGTAAATCCTGCAGGAGTTTCTTGGCTTCTGTGCCATAGGTTACAAGGTCACTTGGCAGCACGTCCATATCGTATCCCCCGCGGACTGCTTTTTTCTGTTCCTCGATTTTGCTGCGATCCAGATCAGTAATTTTTCGCTTGATGGTTTTGATTGCCGTAGTCTGGTCTACAGACTGAATGTGCATGGTGACAATCAGAGAGCTTTCCATGTCCAGAAAATCCGCAAGTAAACGGTCATTCAGTTCCGGGGCGATGATCTGCAGGAAGGATACCGTACCGTATTTGTTGCCCATGTGGAAGTGCTTGCCGGTTCTGAATTCAAAAGAAGACGGAGCGATGAAGTCCTTCACGGACAGTCCGCTGGGAGCAAGCCAGTCCCATGAGAAAGAAAAAGGTTCCTGCTCATCCAGGTGGAATATACCGTACATGGTTTCCAACCGGTCATAGCCGTTCAGCGGTTCTGCTTTTACGCCCAGCCGCTTGAAGTTGTTCTGAATATCGGTTTCGATACGTTCCAAACGGGGTTTCGCAGTTTTCACACTGTTCGCTTCGATGGTGAAGGTCAGGTACTTCGTCTTTATAAGTCCGTTGTTGCCCTTCGCAAGCTGATTCTTCAACATATCCGTGTATTCTTGGCGTATTGCATCGAAATCATCCCCCTGCAAGGGTATCTCCAGATTCTGCGAATAACTGTCCCGGTTGGCGGAGTGGTTGATGAAGGAAAGCTGAAACCGGATGGACGAATCGAAATAGTTAAGGAAGTCACACCAACCTTCAAAGATGGCAGATTTATCGTCATTGGTGTTCAACTGATAGT
>JAFZET010000458.1 GCA_017560565.1 Clostridia bacterium
CTCTTCCGGTGCCATGATCTCGTAGGTCTGCCGGTTCTGCATGACGCCGTGCTGGTGGATCCCGCTGGCATGGGTGAAGGCGTTGGCACCTACGATGGCTTTCCCGGGAGAAACGGGTACGCCGGACAGAGAGGCTACCAGACGGGAGGTGGCGGTGATCTCACGGGTGTTGATGCCCGTTTTTACCCCATCTCCCATGGCGTCACGGCGCACAGACAAAGCCATTACTGTCTCTTCCAGCGGCGCATTGCCTGCCCGTTCCCCCAGACCGTTGACGGTGCATTCCACATGGGACGCACCGGCGGAAATGGCGGAGAGGTTGTTGGCGGTTGCCAGCCCCAGATCGTTGTGGCAGTGTACCCCCAGCATGACCTTTCCTTCATCAAAGGCGGGAATGGCGTGGCGCAGGCGGGAGAGAATGGCAAAAAACTCTTCCGGTGTGGTGTATCCCACGGTGTCGGGAACATTGATGATATTTGCACCGTGCTTTATAGCACAGGAAATGGCTTCTACGAGGAAATCCCGGTCGGTACGGGTGGCATCTTCGGCTGAAAACTGCACTTCCCGGAACAGGGAGGCGGCATAAGCTGTGTTTTCCGCAATCCGCCGCAGGGCTTCCGTACGGTCGATATGGAGCTTATGTTCCAGATGGATGTCGCTGGTAGCGATGAAGATATGGATCCGCGGGTGTGCGGCATGGGAAAGAGCGGCGGCACAGGCATCGATATCGCCTTTGGTGCACCGGGCAAGACCGCAGACGATACTGTTTTTCACAGCACCTGCGACCCGTCTGACCGCTTCAAAGTCCCCGTCAGATGCGGCAGGAAACCCGGCTTCGATGACGTCCACACCCATGGCTTCCAGACGAAGGGCAATGTCCAGCTTCTGGCTGATGCCGAAATGGACACCGGGGGTCTGTTCACCATCCCGCAGGGTGGTATCACAGATTTCTATTTTTGTCATGTCGTTTTCAAATGATGTCGGTTTTGCTCAGAAGAGCTGGTTGTCTCCCATGATTTCCGGCTTGTGGATCATGGAGTCGGCTTCGGTGATTTCCCGGATCACACGGCAGGGGTTGCCGGCGGCAAAAGAGTTGGCGGGAATATCACGGGTCACTACAGCACCGGCACCGATCACGCATCCGTCCCCGATGGTCACGCCGGGGCACACCACTACATTGGCACCGAACCAGCAGTTATTGCCGATGGTCACAGGCTTTGCGTAGCAGAAACGGGTGGGTTCCCCTGCAGCGTTGCGCATGAGCTTCCGTTCGCTGGCGATCATGGGGTGGATGGGGGTGACGATGGTTACATTGGGACCGAAGTTGCAGTCGTCGCCGATGGTTACGGGGGCATCGTCCTGAATGGTCAGGTTGAAGTTGCCGAAGAACCGGTCGCCGATGCGGGTATGTACGCCGTAATGGATGGCGATGGGACCCTGTACAAAGCTTCTTTCCCCGAAATGGGCAAAGATCTGGTGAACGATTTCCGCTCTCTTTTCGGTTTCATCTTCAAAGGTACGGTTGTATTCGGAACACAGGTTATGAGATTTCAACTTGATGGCGCGCAGTTCGGGATCACCGGGGCAGAACAGCACACCGGCCATGATTTTTTCTTCTTCACGTGTCATGATGTTGGTTCCTTTCGTGCTTTCTTTTTTTATGATTTTGTATCCCGCCGCAGCAGTACACAGCGGGGGTGGTTTCCGTAATCATACAGGGCTGTTCCGGCAAGACCATGGGATTTCCCCAGGGTCAGAACAGCATCCGACTGAGCGGCACCGTGTTCAAACAGGATCACACCGTCTTCTGCCAGATGGGGGAGATAGTTTTCCAGAATGGCTTGATACAGGGACAGACCGTCCCCGCCGTCGGTCAGAGCCGTGGAGGGTTCAAAGGCCAGCTCCGGCTCCAGGGCGGTCATCTCTTCCGCAGTCACGTAAGGGGGATTGGACAGGATCAGGTCAAACTGTACTTCTGCCGGAAATATATCTTCCCGGACATCCCCCAGCAGCAGAACACTGCGGTCTGCCAGCCCCAGCCGGACAAAGTTTTCTTCCGCCGTCTGCAGAGCATCGGGGTACAGATCCACAGCCGTGCCCACAACGTCCGGGCAGTAGTGCAGTACGGAGGCAAGTATACATCCGCTGCCGGTGCACAGATCCAGCACGCGGATACAGCCGGATCGTTTATTTGCTTCCGCAATGGCGGCTTCTGCCAGAATTTCCGTGTCGGGACGGGGAATCAGACAGCCTTCTCTGACACGGAAGGACAGACCCATGAACTCCCATGTACCCAGAATATACTGGAGGGGGTATCGGGTCATCCGTTTTTCCACAGCTTCCGCAAGGGCAGGAGTGGAGATGTCGGTATCCATATCTGCACGCCACAGACTGCGGGAGCGTCCGGTGAAATGCTCTGCCAGCAGAAGCGATTCCCAGCCGGCGTCATCGATTCCGGCAAAGGCAAGTTTTTCGGTGATCTGTCGGACGGTCATGCTTCGGTTTCTCCGCTGCCTTCGGTCTTTTCAGCGGTTTTGGGATCGACCCAGGGAGTGGTTTCTTCTCTTTCGTAGCCGATTTCGTTCAGCTGTTCCTGTACCTCGTCCCGGAAATCCACGGGAATGGCACCCAGGATGGCTTCGATGGCAACGGACAGCTGCTTTTCGTCCGGTTCTCTTGTGGTGATCTTCTGCATCCACAGACCGGGAGCGGATACGATCCGGGTGAACAGGTTGCAGTGCTTCCCGGCGTACATGATAAACTCAAAGCCCAGACCCACGATCAGGGGCAGGGTGATGAATTTGGAAGCGATGCGGATCCACATGGTATCCCAGGTCAGAAAAGAGTTGACAATGATGGAGATGATCAGCATCACGAAAATGAAGCTGGTGCCGCAGCGGGGGTAGAAGCGGGTACACTTGGCGGCGTTTTCGGGCGTCAGGGGCAGACCGGCTTCAAAGCAGGCCACGGATTTGTGTTCTGCACCATGGTATTCGTAGGTACGGCGGATTTCCGGCATGAAGCTGACCAGCCACACATACGCCACAAAGATCACCATACGGATCAGCCCCTCGATGATGCTGCGGAAGGGACCCAGCACGCCGCCGGTGAGCGTATCCAGTCCTTTGGTGGCATAGGTGGGCAGCAGGAGGAAAAGACCCACGCCCAGCGCCAGCCCCAGCACCATGCCAATGCCGGAGATGATCTGGAACATTTTGTCCCCCAGCTTTTCGGAGATCCACTTGTCAAATTTGGTTTCGGGTGCGTCGTCCTCAATGCCCAGCATTTCCATGGATTTGGTCAGGGTACTCATGCTCAGCATCATGGATTCCACAAAATTCACGCAGCCACGGATGATGGGCCAGCCGCAGATCTTATATTTCTTGCGTACGGAGGTGAAAACGGAGGCACTGGTGACGATTTTTCCGTCTTCTCCACGGACGGCAAGATTGACGTCGCTGCCGGATTTCATCATAACGCCTTCCATAACGGCCTGGCCGCCTACCAGACCCAGGCGGGATTTTTTCTGCTCTTCCATTTGGATGATCTATATCCTTTCTTGTGTTTGTTATTTTGGAAACAGGATCGTGTTTTGCAATCCTTCTTTATATTATAACACAATTAACCGGGGAAGTAAAGACAGGCGGTGAACGGAGTTGAAATTTTTTCATGTCCGTATTTCCTGCATATTTCCGTATCCGGCGCATAGGATAGAGTGAGGGCTGTTTTCCCGCTCCTTGGAGAACAGCCGGGCGTCTCTTCGCAGCCGTTTCCGGTTTTGTGCCGGGCGAAGGGACGCTTTTTTTGATTTTGACCAAAAAGTCCATAAATTCAAGCCTTTTCGGGCAAAAACTCGAATGATTCAGTGTAACTTAACAAAAATCCCTTGACAAAACCGACCAAAAGGTGTTACCATAGTATAGTACCTCTGTACCCGGAAACGGGACAGGCAAACGAAACATTTCATTTTTTACATACGAAAGGAATTATCACCATGAAAGCATACGGCAAGAAAGTATGGCTCATTCCCGACACCTATCTGAACTCCGTTTCCAAGAACGACGGCATCAGCCACGAAGCCATCTGCGTGATCAACACCTCCGATGTGGACGCCGAAATCAAGCTGACTCTGTTCTTTGAAGACAGAGAAGCCCGTACCGATTTCTCCTCCTTCTGTGCTGCCATGCGTACCCACCACATCCGTATGGACAAGCTGCGCAACGCTGACGGTCAGCCCATCCCGAGAGACACGCCCTACGCTGTGCTGGTAGAATCCAACACCCCCATCGTGTGCCAGTACTCCCGTCTGGACACCAGTGCTGTGGAAATGGCTCTGATGACCACCATTGCTTATCCCGTAGAAGACTGAGAAACGAATCCTTTCCATAAAGAGGTGGTATGATGGCTGCGCTGACGCTGGCTGTACTGACTTCCTCACAGACAAAAATTTTCCCGGATACATCTTCTGTTCCCGCTGCGGAAAAGGGGTATGCCTTTGCGGATGAACCCCACCATTTCCAGCTGGCTCTCCGCTCGGATACGGTGCAGTTTTTTCCGGTCAGTGTGCAGGTGGCGGCGGATCTGCCCGTGGAGGTGTACAAAACCGGTTTTGTGCCGGTGGTGCATCCCATGGCGCAGGCAGGTCCGGAGGGTTATGCCCGGACAGAAGCCGGATTGTACCCGGATCCGCTGTATGTGCGTCCGCCCTGTCCCGTGGTAGAAAAAGCAGGGCAGATATGGCGGGAGGCAGATACAAAACAGACCATCAATCTGGCATCCTGCCACACGGTGCCTTTGTGGATCACCCTGAATCCGGAGGGGGAAGCCCTTGCCGACGGGGAATATCCCGTGACGGTACGGATCGTTTCCCTGACGGACGGGACAGAACTGCAGACGCTGACCTATACTGTCCGTGTTCTGCCTCACAGACTGGCGGAAAACCGGGTGTATTACACCAACTGGTTCCACTGCGACTGTCTGGCGGACATATACGGCATCGAAGTCTGGTCGTCCCGATTCTGGGAGATCCTGCCGTACTGGCTGAAAAACGCCGCAAAGCACGGCATGACCACCCTGCTTGTCCCTGCGTTTACGCCGCCGCTGGATACCCCTGTGGGGCATGAGCGGATGAACGTGCAGCTGGCGGACATCACTGCGGACGGTGACGGCGGATACAGCTTTGATCTGACAAGGCTGGAGCGGTTTCTCCGGCTTGCCATGGACTGCGGGATCCGGTATTTTGAGCATGCCCATTTCTTCTCTCAATGGGGAGCCGCCCATGCGCCGAATATTTACGCCCGGACTCCGGAAGGGTACCGGCGGATCTTTGGCTGGGAAACGGACGCCTCCGGGGAAGAATACCGTGTTTTTCTGGAAGCCTATCTGACGGCACTGAATGCCCTGTCCGACCGGCTGGGGATCCGTGACCGGTGGGTGTTCCACATTTCCGATGAACCCTCCCCTGAGCATCTGGACAATTACCTGAAGGCCAAAGCACTGGTGCAGCCCTTTGTGGGAGACTGCCCTCTGGCGGACGCCGTGTATTTTGCGGAATATGCGGAAAACGGTTCTGTGCATACGCCGGTGGCGGAGATCGGTCATGCGGATGCCTTTGCAAAGTCCTGCGGCAGTGACCGGATGGATCCGGCAGGGACAAATGCCGTTCCGCTGTGGCTGTACTATACCGGCGGACCCAGCAAGGTCACCAACCGGATGCTGCCCCATACCCATGCCAGAACCCGTGTGCTGGGAGCGATCCTGTACCGTTACGGCGCATCAGGCTTCCTGCACTGGGGCTATAATTTCTATTACGACAGAATGTCCGTGGGTCTTTTCCATCCCCTGAGCGATCCCTGTGCCTATAAGGATATGCCCGGCTCTACCTATCTGGCGTATCCCGCCCCGGACGGAAAACCGATTCCGTCTGTGCGGGAAATGCTGATGGGCGAAGCTATGTGCGATCTGCGGGCACTGTGGAAAGCGGAAGAAATTCTGGGTTCGGACAGAGTGCTTGCACGGATGGAAGAAGTGTTCGGCGCTCCCGTGACCTGCAGAACCATTCCGGAAGGCGAGCTCCTCCTGCAGCTGCGAAAAAGGCTGGCAGAGGAACTGTCCGATTGATAAGAATACCAACCATACAAGGAGAATATACCATGAATCTTACATTTGATCTGACCGGCAAGGTTGCTGTTGTTACCGGCGGCGGCGGTGTGCTGTGTTCCGGTTTTTCCAAGACGCTGGCTGCAGCCGGTGCCAAGGTGGCAGTGTGCGACCTGAGAGAAGAAGCTGCCAAAGCCGTTGCTGAAGAAATCAATGCGGCAGGCGGATGCGCCATCGGCGTGGCTATGAACGTACTGGACAAGGCCTCCATTCAGACCGCCAAGGATCTGATCGTGGAAAAGCTGGGTCCTGTGGATATCCTGCTCAACGGTGCGGGCGGCAACAACCCCAAGGGTTCCACCAGCCGTGACAACCTGACCCCCGAAGAAGTAGCGGAACTGAACGAAAACGGCACCATCGAAGGCGTTAAGACCTTCTTTGACCTGGATCCCGACGGCATCAGCTTTGTATTCAACCTGAACTTCCTGGGTACTCTGCTGCCCACGCAGGTATTCGCCAGAGACATGGCTTCCACCGGCGGCACCATCATCAATGTGTCCTCCATGAACAGCTTCCGTCCTCTGACCAGAATTCCCGCCTACAGCGGCGCCAAGGCTGCTATCTCCAACTTCACCCAGTGGCTGGCTGTACACTTTGCTCCCGTGGGCATCCGTGTAAACGCCATCGCTCCCGGTTTCTTCCTGACCGAACAGAACCGGAACCTGCTGCTGAACCCCGACGGATCTCTCAGCCCCAGAAGCGAAAAGATTCTGGGTCACACTCCCATGAACCGCTTCGGTACTCCCGAAGACCTGGACGGCACGCTGCTGTGGCTGGCTGACGAAAAGTTCTCTGCTTTCGTGAACGGTATCGTAGTTCCCGTGGACGGCGGTTTCGCTGCCTACAGTGGGGTATAAGCTGTGATGAAGAAGATTTTCTGTGTCCTTCTGGCGGTGCTGTTTCTGCTGCCCCTGACGGGATGCGGTCTGAAAACCAGCGAATTCGGCGGCAAGCCCGTTTCCCTGATGCCGAAGTACATCGGAGAAGGGGTGGACGATCCGTATTATCAGTTCACGGAAGAGGATCTGGTGGTACGCATCGTGTACGACGACGGACAGATCGCCGAAATGACAGAGGGGTTCAAAGTAACCACCGAAACCGACAGCGGGATGTTCGATATCTACGTGACCTGGAACGGTCTGGAAGGTGAGCTCCTGATCCCCATCGGGAAGGAAAACTACCAGAGATACAAGACCGAACTGGAAGCCAAGCGTGCGGAAAATGCAGCCGAGCAGGAAGAAATTGCCGGTGCCATTGCGGATGCACAGGCTGGCATACAGTAAGCATTGCGATAACAGAAAAAAGCCGGAGACGAGAAATCTCCGGTTTTTTGTATGTGGTTCAGTCCACGGACACTTCCGCCAGACGGATCAGGGTCTCTCTTTCCGATTCGTATACCACAAAGGCTGTGCCGGTGACGGGGTGGATGCAGACATCGCTGTAGCCGCCGGATGGGTTCAGCTCGATCTTGTCCCAGCTTGTACCGAAATCGGCAGAACGGGACAGGGTCAGATGTACACGCCCCTCTTCACTGCAGCAGTTGGAGAAATACAGCACATCGCCGTCACTGCACATTCCCCCCGCACAGACGGGATCGGGCAGGTTTTCATCGTAATGCAGTTCCTGCCAGCCGTCAATGCCGGTGTGGCTGAGGGCGGTCAGTCTGCGCCGGGTGGGGGAAACATGGCGGGTGTTTATATGGATCCCCCGGGAGGTTTCCGCCAGACAGGATTCGTTGGGGTCTGCCGTGCCGAGGATTTCTGTGGGCAGGATCCCCCCGGCGTGCCAGGTCAGCCCTTCGTCATCGCTGTAGAAGGTGGCACAAACGCTGGGGTGGTGGGCGAAGATATTCTCAATATTGCAGGTAAGCCAGACCGGGACAAGGATCCTGCCGGTACGTGTGACCAGTGCGTGACCGGGACCGGTGGCTGCCACAGTCCATGCGTACCGGGAGCGGAACTCTTCCAGTCCTTCGCCGATCTCCCGCTTTTCCGTCCAGGTTTCGCCGCCATCGGTGCTGATCCTGCAGAAGATCCGTTTGTAGTTTTCCAGCCATACAAACACGATTTTACCGGAGGGGAATACTGCCATGACCGGATTGTTCACGGTGTTTTTTCCCTCACCGGAGGCAATATACTGCTCGTCAGACCAGGTTTTTCCGTTGTCTGTGGATTTTTTCATGCCGATTTCGGATACCGACCAGTCGTTGCGTCCTCTGCGGCATTCCCAATAGGTCAGCAGGGTACCGTCGGGCAGTACGGCGATCCCGGGGATCCGGTTGTGACAGTAACCGTTTTCCCCGGCTGTATACAGGATCTTATCGGATAATATCTTCATACGCAAACCCTCATTCTGTCGTGATGTTCAGGCAGTCGTCTGCTTTGACGAAGTGGGAAAGACCGGTGAAATCCCCCACCCACAGATTGTCTGTCAGAACCGCATCCTTTACGTGATCCAGCTTGATGTGCCAGTCGCCGGGGTGCCACTTGGGGGCACAGGGGCTGTGGAAGATCCGGTTGCCGGTAAAGGTCAGGTCGGCGCAGGAATAGGCATACAGTACGGGAGTATCGGGGGAGTCAAAGGTGTTGCCGGTGATGCGGATGTGCTTGTGGAAGGGAAGGTTTACATCCGGCTCCGGTACTACAGGGCAGATGCTGATCATGCCGTCGCAGAACTGGTACATGGAGGACAGGCACACATCGGTAAACACATTGTCCGTGATTTCCACATCGTGACACTCACCGGATTCAAACCAGTAGTTGGAGTCTCCGGCTACCAGAATGGCGGAACCGGAGGAGGAGAAATAGTTTTCGGCGATCCGTACCGGCTGGGGCGTGGAGACCAGTATCCCACGGGCACGGCAGCTGCCGAAGCGGTTTTTCGTGCAGACAAAAGCGGCGGTGTGGCTGTAATTGTCCAGTGCCAGGGCTTCTCCCGCTTCCGCCAGTGCCAGAATTTCCGCAGGCAGCGGAGCATCAAAGACCAGCGTGAAGGTGTCCTTGTCTTCCAGTGTATAGGAAACCACCTTCGCCTCTCCCACCTGGGACATATGCTTCCGCTCGATGAAGGTGATGGTGTCGCCGGGTTCCGCCCAGTAATGGAAGCCGCAGGCCTGATGATGGCGGTACTTGCAGCGCAGGGTATGATCGTTCACTGCTTCACCGGAGGTCACACAGCAGCTGTGTACGTTGATGGGGTCGTCCATCAGACCCAGGAAGGTACATTCGGTGATGGTCACGGTGCCGCTGTTACAGGTGATATGCATCCCGTCATCCCGTCCGTTTGCCACTTTCCGTCCGATTTTCGTGTTGGGTACGAAATGCACCCGGCGGTAGGTCAGGTTGTGGTTAAACTGCGCCAGACAGCCAAGTCCCCCGCAGGAATAGACAGTGATATCTTCGTAGGTAATGTCTTCGCATTTTTCGTTGAACATCCCGGCGTGAACACGGGCGTTGTGCCGCAGGACGAATACATTGCCCAGATTGGCTGCGGCAGGCTGGTTTGACCATACCCGGTATACCGAACTGCCCAGATCCGCCATTTCCCTCGGTACAAAATTGTCTCCGGAAGCACGGGTCACACAGCGGTTTGTGCCGTCAAACTGGATCTGGCTCTGCCGGTTCAGGGGATACCATTCATCGGCACCGGTATCAAACTCGATCCAGCCGTTCACGAACCGATGGGGGTACAGGGCGGGATCGATATACAGATCCGCATATCCTTCTCCAACGCCTACAACGGTCCCCTCGGCCACCAGCGGCTTTTTCCAGTCGATGACAAAGTCCCGCATGGTGATCCGGCGGCAGCGGTCCATGGTCACCGGCTGCATCTGCCCGGCGAAATACAGGCGTGCGCCGTTTCCGGTCAGGGTGCAGTTTTCCATATCCTGGAGCCACAGTCCCAGTACCCGGTACGGCATCACATCGGAATTGGATATCCGGTAGTCGGCGTGCATTTCTGCATGGGGATTCAGGTAATAATCGGCGTCCTCGAAAATAAATTCCGTGTCACGGGGATATTTCCGGAACAGGTCGTACAGGGCAAGGGTTATATCGGTTTCCGGCAGAATGCCGTGGTCTTTCAGACGGACTATGTTCATGTTGTCACCTCATTATGCGGGATTTTCTTCATGATATCACAAAAAATCTGTCAGGTCAATGGAATGGTGCATTTTTACACAGAAAAACGGTCTGCCGCCGGACAAAACCGATGACAGACCGTCAGGTTGCTTCTTATCTCTTATTTCTTACTTGTTGCCGTAGGTGCCTTCGGTGTCGAATACAACGCCGGAGTCTTCCTTGGCCTTGGAAGTCTTGATCTTTTCCTGCAGGTGTGCCCAGAATTCTTCGCCGTCATTCTTGACTTCTACCCACTGGTTGGTCCAGGAAGAGAGCATCATGGCGTTACAGATGGACAGACCATTCACGCCTTCCATACCGGGAGCCAGCAGAGGTTCGCCGTTCAGGATGTGGTTGGTGAAGTTCTTCAGGATACCAACGTGCTGTTCACCGTGACCGCTTTCGATAACCAGCTCTTCGGTGGTGCGGTCAGGCAGCTTGAAGCCTTCGGGGCAGTTGAAGGTGTGTTCTCTTTCGTCTACGGACAGCTTGGTGTACATCAGCTTACCGGCTTCGTAAACCAGCTTACCCTTGGAACCGGTGATTTCCAGACGATTGGTACCGGGGCATTCGCCGGTGGTGGTGATGAACACGCCGGTAGCGCCGTTTTCGTATTCAGCCATAGCGGTTACGTCGTCTTCCACTTCGATGTCGTGGTACTTACCGATGGCGCAGTTGGCAAAGATCTTCTTGGGCATACCGAAAATCCACTGCCACAGGTCCAGGTTGTGGGGGCACTGGTTCATCAGAACGCCGCCGCCTTCGCCTGCCCAGGTTGCTCTCCATCCGCCGGAGTTGTAGTAAGCCTGGGTACGGTACCAGTCGGTGATGAGCCATACGCATCTCTTCAGTTCGCCCAGCTCGCCGCCCTGTACCATTTCACGCATCTTCTGGAAGAAGCCGTCGGTTCTCTGGTTGTACATGATCCCGAAGGTCAGTTCCGGATGTTCTTCTGCCTTTGCCATGAATTCGTATACCTTCTTGGTATATACGCCGATGGGCTTTTCGCTGAGTACGTGAATACCGGCATCAAAAGCGTCCATACCGATGATGGGATGCAGATAGTGGGGAGTAGCGATCAGTACGGCATCAATCTTGCCGGAGACCAGCATTTCCTTATAGTCGGTGAAATAGGCGATGTCTGCGTCCCCGCAGTGTTCCTTTGCCCAGTCCAGACGATCCTTCTTTACATCGCAGAGAGCACCGATGACAGCACCGGGAACCTTACCTGCAAACAGATTCTTCAGATGACCGGAGCCCATGTTGCCGAGCCCTACGATACCAAAACGTACCTGTTCCATAGTTGTCTCCTTGCTTATATTTAGCAGAATATGACCGGCTTCCTTTGCGGAAAACAACGGTCTTTACCTGTTTAGTATAACATAATACCGGCGGGAATGCAATGCACTTTCGGAAAAATATACAGTTTTTTTCGGGAGAACCGCCGGAATTCCGGGCTTATTCCAGCGTGATGACGGTGTCGAACAGATCCCGGTTTGCCTTGATCTTTTCCGCACTGCCCACGGCGCAGAGATACTTCTGGGGCAGAACGGCATCGATCACATCGCCTACGGCACGGAAGTCTTCTTCGGTGATGTCCAGGGTTTCCCGGCGGTCGGTCAGAATGTCCTCAAAGCTGCGGCCGGTCATATAGCAGGTGAAAGAGCGCTCGATCTTTCCGGCGGGAGAGGTGGGACGGTCAATGGAAGCAAAGGTACCGATGATGTACCGGTTCAGCTCTTCCGCAGGCAGATCGGTTTCTCTGAGATACCTGCCGGTATCGCAGTAGACCGCATCGGTTTCCGTCAGCTTGGGGTCGCGGTAGGAGTAGAAGTACACGGAAGCGTCGTCAAATCCGCAGCCGCAGCCGTAAGCGCCGCCGGACACACGGATCTTTTGATACAGGTATTCATAGCTTGCCGCTGTCCGTACCACCCGCATGGAACCGGTGTATTCCTTGCCTGCTTCCGCCAGATCCCCGCAGCGTGCCAGATAAGTCACCTGAGAAGCGATGGCAAGACCTTCGTTTTTCTTCACGGGAATAAGCGGTTTTGCCTCGCCCAGATCGCCGTGGCAGATGCCGTTGAAGGAGGCGCAGAATCCGGGCAGTCCTGCTTCCAGTGCGGCATATCCGGCTGCATCCGCACCTACGCTGATCATCAGCCGGGCGGGGTCAAACAGATATGCGGCAACCTTTTTCAGTCCTTCTGCCACCATGGGTCCCTTTTCGTCATAGTTTTTCAGCACATCCTGCAGGAACCAGTAGTAATCCAGACCGCCGGTCAGCTCACCGAACAGTGCGGCAGGCAGGTAATAGGACTGGGCACGGGACAGAGCGATGCTGTGACCGCTGTTCTGGATCTGCCGCTGTTTGCCGGAAACGGTCTCTGCAATGATTTCCCGCAGACGCTTCAGGTCGTCAAAGCGGGTGGTGCGCAGAATTTCGGAAGCGGTTTCCAGAGCATAGCCGACCTTGTCCGCCAGCACACGGAAGAATACCGTAAACTGGGGGGTGTACGCTTTGGGATTCTTCCACTGCCGGTAGGTGGGCAGACCGAAGCCCAGAGAGCCGGTATACATCTTCATTTCGATGACCAGATCGCTGTAGCTGTGGGCGTCTGTGTCCATTTTGCCCAGCACTTCTGTCAGAAGCCCCAGATAGGGCAGGTATTCTTCGGGGATCTCCGGCACCGTGAAAGCAAGTCTGCCGTAGGTGATGCCGCCGGTTTCCACATCGTGATAAATGCCGGGCACGCCGCCGATGGTTCGTTCTTCGTTGGATAGAGGCAGGGTTTCGTAGGGAATATCGTGCCGGTCCAGTACGGGGATGCAGTGCAGTTCTTCGTATGTGGGTTCTGCCTGCTGGTATTCCCGGAGTGCGGCGGTTTCGGCGATGATAGTTTCGATTTCCTCAGAGGAGAGGGATGCCTTGTATGCCGCCAGTTTTTCGGCAAGTGCCGCGCTGGTTTCTTCGTTCATGCCCGGCTTGGGGGAGAGATGGAGCCACAGACCGTGGGTGCTGTTCAGCAGGTATTTCTTCAGCAGATCTTCAAAATACCCGGTGCCCACCTTGTCCCGGAGGGCGGCGTATACATCCAGTACATGGAGATTGTCAAAGATCTTGTCTTCATCGTACAGCCAGCTCTGGAGCATACTGATGGCGTAGTGCAGACCCTTGGGGGATCCGCCGTAGTCTGCTTCCCGGAACCGGAATTCGCTGCGGTTGAGGGCAGCCAGAATGGCTTTTTCCGGAATGCCGTTCTCAATGAGGGATTCCAGAGAGGTACGGATCACAGACTGGAATTTTGCATAGTCTTCCGCTTTGCAGTCCTTGGCGGCGATGACGAACATTCCCTCGATCATGTGGGTTTCGATGCCGCCGTATACGTCAGAACCGATGCCTGCGTCCAGGAGAGCCTGCTTGATGGGCGCACCGGGGGCGTCCAGCAGCACTTCACCCAGGAAGTCCCATGCGGTGTTTGCCATCACATCGCCGCTGTCCCCGCAGGCTGCCGCATAGGCAAAGTAGGACTTGCCGTCAGGCTCTTCTTCTGCGCCGATGGGGTAGTTCACGGTGATTTCCTTTACGGTACCGAAAGGCTTCTGTCCTTCCACTTCGGTTTTGGGATCGATGGCGTCAAAGGCGGAGAGATAATGCTCGTCCATCCACGCCAGCCGTTCTTCGATGTCCATGTCGCCGCAGAGGAAGATATAGCTGTTGGAGGGATGGTAGTACCGGCGGTGGAAATCCAGATAGGCTTCGTAGGTCAGTGTGGGGATCACAGCAGGATCGCCGCCGGAGTTGATGCCGTAGGTGGTATCCGGGAACATCTGCTGCTGGAGGGTTTCAAACAGCACGGAATCGGGAGAGGACATGGCGCCCTGCATTTCGCTGTACACAACGCCGTTGATTGTCAGTTCGTCCTCAGCGTTTTCCAGTTCGTAATGCCAGCCTTCCTGCTGGAAGATCTGCTTGTACTTGTAGATGTTGGGATAGAACACAGCGTCCATGTAGACGTGCATCAGGTTGTTGAAGTCCGTATCGTTGCAGGAGGCTACCGGATACAGGGTCTTGTCCGGGTAGGTCATGGCGTTGAGGAAGGTGTTCAGAGAACCCTTTGCCAGCTGCATGAAGGGGTCGCGGGCGGGGAAATTCTTTGAGCCGCAGAGAACGGTATGCTCAATGATATGGGGCACGCCGGTGGAGTCCATGGGTGTGGTACGGAAGGCGGCGCAGAAAGTCTTGTTTTCATCGTCACCGGAGAGAACGCAGATTCTGGCACCGGACTTGTCATGCCGGAAGATCAGACCCAGGGATTTTACATCGTCAAGATATTCTTCCCGCAGGAGGGTATACCCGGGAGTGGCACCCAGCTGGGCGGAAGAAGCAATGGCTTTGGACATATTCTATGATTCCTTTCGGTTTTTTACGTGTTGAAAATTGTGTTTTTCTATGGTATGATTATACTATATCATATTGCCGGAAATTTGGCAAGTTTTGTTTGTAAATTATTATACCATACGGGAGGGGATTTTATGAGGATTCTGGTGACGGCTTTTGAACCTTTCGGCGGGGACAGCGTCAATGCATCCATGGCGGCACTGGAGGCTCTGCCGGAGGAAATTTTCGTAAAAGGGCAGGCTGTGCAGGTGATAAAAGCCGGGATTCCCGTGGTGTTCGGGCAGTGCGGAGAGGTGCTGGAGCAGGTACTGGAACAGGTATGCCCGGATGGGGTGATCTGTCTGGGTATGGCGGCGGGCAGAGGGCAGATCACACCGGAAGTGTTTGCGGTCAACGCCCGGTATGCCCGGTCTGCGGACAATGCGGGGCAGTGTTTTCCTGTACTGTCCTCCTGTGATCCGGAAGGACCGGCGGCTTACCGCAGTTCTCTGCCGGTGGAAGCTATGGTGAGCCGGATGCAGGAGGTTGGAATTGCCGCAGGTCTGTCCTTTACGGCGGGTACGTATGTCTGCAACGATCTGTTTTATCATCTGATGGGAAGTGTGTCCGTACCGGCAGGATTCATTCATGTTCCCCAGGCGGCGGAAGAAGCACCGGAGGGCAGGGCAGCCATGGCGCAGGCGGACATAAACCGTGGGATACTGGCATCTGTCACGGTGTTTGCGGAAATGCTTGCGGGCTGACTTCTCCCGGTATGGGGATGTTTTCCAGTGCGCACAGCCACCGTTTCAGCTCCGGTGCGCCGGAAAAGCCGCCGATGGAACCTTTGGCGAAAACTCTGTGGCACGGCGTCAGGATCAGGATGGGATTTCTGCCGCAGGCGTTTCCCACAGCCCGGGCGGCGATGGGGTTTTCGTATCCCAGCAGCATGGCGATCTCCCCGTACGTCCGGGACTGCCCGCAGGGGATCTGCCGCAGTGCCGCCCATACGGATTTCTGGTAGGGTGTACCGTGATCTTCCAGCGGTATGGTGAAAGTCTGCAGCTGTCCGGCAAAGTAGGCAGTCAGCTCCTCACGCAGCCGTACGAGAGTATGACGGTTGGCAGCATCTGCCGGTTCTTCCGCTGTGATCGTCCGGAACGGGGTAAGAGTGGTCAGTACCCCATCGGTTAGAGAACCGGAAAGGGGAAAGGGAATACCTTTTGCCGGTGCGGAAATCGTGATCAGTGCGGAACTTTCCGTAATGCCGCAGGAAGCGGTAAGGGTGAAATATTCAGTCATAACTGCTCCGTTTATACAGAAGAAGCCGTCGTCCGGTGGGGATAACGGCTTTCTTTTTTTGTTCAGTCGATCTCAAAATCCGCTTCGTAGATCTGCCCTTTTGCGTCGCTGTAGTAGCAGATGCCGTTCCGGAAGTCGATCCATTCTGCTTCGATCTCGTAACCCAGGGTGGTCAGATCCGTATGACAGAGCTGTTTCTTTGCCGCCGGTTCGATGACCCGCAGTGCCGGAGGAATGTTTTTATTGAACCCTTCGGAGGAGTAGATTTTTCCGCCGTGACAGCAGGCACCCTGAATGTACAGATGATATTCCGTGTCAAACCAGTCAAGAATATCCTCTTTCTGCAGGGTTACGGTGGGCACGCCGAACCGTGGATCGCATTCACCCTCAGCCAGCTTCGGCAGACGGAAGGTGAAATACCGCGTCATGTGCTCTGCATCCCGCATGGTGAAGGCATGGAGCAGGTTCTGTTCGGTGTCGATGACGAAATTGCCGTAGGGACGTACATCAGCCTTGTCCCCGGCGGATTTCCACAGGGTATCTTTAACAAATCCCACACGGATCACCTGCACCAGTGTTGTAGAAAAGCTGTCATCGGTTTTCTGCAGACGATACACACAGCAGGTACCTTCCATCCGGTCTTCCGCACCCGCATAGTTGTTGTACAGATTGGCGTACAGGAGAGGAAAGGCATCTCCCGGAGCGTAATATTCATTCCCAAACACCACAGCATTGAAATGGGGTGTTACCGGATCGGCAGGATCGGTGCGGAACTGTGCGATAAGGGGCAGATCAATCACTTCGGTGCCGGGATTGTCCAGCGGACGGGCGTCAAACACACGGCAGGCTCCGTCAGCGTTGAAGCGGAACATATAGTCCCCGTAAAAAGCGCCGTCCTGTGCGCCGAAAGCCATATTGGCACGATGGGTCAGTCTCATAGGAATCTCCTCCCGTTTTGTTCAGTGAGGGATATACTGATATGTCTTTTCCGCCATGAAGTCGATATCCACATGGTTGTAGCCTTCGATGCTGGTACGCAGTCTGCCGCAATAGGGAGCTGCCCATTCTTCCGGAATGCCGGCGTTCATCATGCCCACAATGGAGCCTACGGTTGCGCCGTTGCAGTCGGTATCGAATGCTGCCTGTACTGCCAGACAAACGGATCGGCCGAAGTCCTTTTCGCCGTACAGGAGAGCCATCAGCACGATCATGGCGTTGGAGTTGGTGTAGCACCAGCCGTTGGCGGTGAATTCATTGTAGCGGCTGTGGATGTGTTCCATCACTTCGTCAGCACTCTTTCCTTCCTTGTGCAGGGCGATCACTTCGTCCAGGTCACGGCGGAGACGGCTGGCGGCGGGGATGTAGGCAAGTCCGGTTTCGATCACTGTGTCAAGATCATCGGTTACACCGGCGGCAGCCAGCATGGCGGCAACCCACATTTCACCGTAGATCCCGTTCTTGACATGGGAGATAGAGGCGTCACGCCATGCCATGTCGGCGGCGGTTTTCGGGTCACCGGGGTTGATGTAGCCGAAGTAGTCCCCGCGGATCTGTGCGCCGATCCATTCTCTGTAAGGGTTCTTGTATGCGGCGGTTTCCGGCGGCAGCATACCCATGGCACCATTCCGGTAGGCAACTCTTTCGGCGGTGCAGGTAGCACTCATGGGGATCCAGCTCTGCCAGCAGGCCAGTACATGATCGGGGGTGAAGTCCCGTCCATGGCATTCCACCAGCTTCAGGGCAAAGGTGGTGTAGTTGGTGTCATCGTCTTCGTCCGCTTCCCCTTTCAGCAGATCCACCCACTGGGACTTCCAGATGTGCAGTTCCTTGATCATTTCTTCGGAAAAGCCACTGTACTTCATATAGCGGCGCAGAGGATAGTTGTCGGTTTCCTTCAGCATCTTATAGAGATTAGGGCGTCTCCAGCCTTCCACGGGTTTGCCCAGCAGACAACCGGCAATACGACCGTTCCATGCGCCCTTCAGTTTGGCGATCATGGCGTCCTTGTCCGGTACAGGGGGCAGGGCGGGCTTTTCGGCAGGACAGGCGGCGAAGATACCTTCCAGGTCGGAGGGTTCGGTGAAGGGATAATCGGCCTTGATGGGGGCGTTATCCATTACTTTATACAGTTCTTCCAGTGCACCTTCCAGGGGACGGAGCTGGTCGCCGTTCAGCTTGCAGAATGCTTCTACAACGGGCTTGTACAGAGCTACGTCTCTGCCTTCCATTTCGCACTGTTCGTACTGGGTCATGATATCCTGACCGAGCAGGATCCAGGGTCTGTGTTTTAACATGGGAATAACCTCCGTTTACAGATTCATGAGAGTGTTATAGTTGTTTACAAGATCTTCATAGGTCTTGCCTTCGGGCATGGTTTCGTAGGTGAAGCGTCCGGTGTAGTTTACTTCTTCCAGAACGGAGAGCAGCTCACGCCAGTCGATGCCGCCGTCCATGGGGAACCAGTGCTTTTCATCGATAAAGTCGTAGTCGGAAACGTGCAGGGTCACGATTTTGTCGCCCACAGCACGGATGTAGTCGGCGTTGGGTTCGGACAGATTGTGGTTGGTATCAAAGCAGACACGCAGATCCGGGATGGCGGCAAGGAATGCTTCCATTTCGTCATGGGTGCGGCACAGGCAGGTGCGGGGCAGATTTTCCAGCGCCAGCACGATACCGGATGCTTTGGCAATTTCGGTCAGGGAAGCGATCATTTCGATGGCATACTTCATCTTTTCCGGACGGTCCTCTTCTTTGTAAGGCTCACCGGAGGGATGGATCACCGCAATCTCCACACCGGAGTCCCCGGCGGCTTTCAGCAGACCGGACTGAAGCGCATACATATACTTCCGGCAATCTGGATCAGCCATGGCAGGGTCGATTTTTGTGAAGGGTGCGAAAGGCAGGTGAATAGAGGAGATGGTCACGTCATAGGACTTTGCCTTTGCATAAATGGATTTGGCGTTGTTCACATAGTCCAGCGTTTCGGTAAAGGGAGGGATGGCACCGGAGGACAGTTCCATGTAGCGGATGCCGGCTTTCTGCATGGCGGAGAGCATTTCGTCACCGAAGCCTGCAGCGGGACGGGAGGAGGCCAGCGGCCAGTCGTGTCTGTTTGTCATGATGAGGTACTCCTTTTCGGATGTATGTTTCGGATTATTGTATTTCTTTTCCGTTGCCCACACGGATCACCTGATTGTCAACGAATTCGTCAAAAGCATCTTCGTCTCCGGTGAATTCTGATCTTCCCCGGCGCAGGATGGGGATTTTTCCTCCATACGGACGATTTTTCCATCCACCCGTTCCGTACAGCGGCGTGTGCGGTACAGAAAACGGATCTCTCTGACAAGCATCACTGCGGGATACGTGAGAAATATGGCACATAAAACGAGAAACTGCAGCATAAACTATTCCTTTCCCAGCTTTCCCGCACAGACATAATACGATATACACAGCAGTACCGTGGCACCCGTCCAGGCGGAAAACTCAGCGGCAAAGATCCAGTTCTCCGGCAGTCCGGCGATTCCCACCAGCATGGCGATGCCTACACGCATGATAAATTCCGCGATCCCGGAGAGGGTGGGGATCAGGGTCTTGCCCATACCCTGCAGAGCACAGCGGTAGGCGTACAGCAGGTACAGTACCCACAGGAATGCGCTCATGAGGAACAGATATTGGTAGGCAACCTCGCCAGCCGCCGCTTCTTCCGCTGCGGATTCACTGGAGATAAACAGCATGGTGATCTGCCGTCCGAAAACGATCATGACCGTGCTGATCACGGCGGAGGTGGCCGCACTGATGAGACAGGCGATATTGACGCCCTTTTTCACCCGGCTGTATTCCCCGGCGCCGATGTTCTGACCTACGTATGTCATGACGGCACTGCCGTAGGATACGCCGCAGATTTCCAGAAGACCGTAGAGCTTGTTGGTGGCGGTGAATCCTGCGATGAAGACCGTACCGAAGCCGTTGACCACGGACTGTACGATCATGCCGCCGATGTGGATGATGGTCCACTGGACGGAAATGGGATAGCCCAGCTTCAGCAGTTCCCCGGCAATGGTTCTGTCAGGCTTCATGTCGGCACGGGAGAAACGAAGTTCCGGCGTGCGCAGAATTTTGAGAGTACAGATACTGCCCGCCAGTGCCTGTGCGAAAACGGTAGCCAGTGCCGCCCCGGCAATCCCCCATCCCAGACCGAACACGGTTACACAGTCCAGGACGATATTGGTGACGGAGGCGGTGACCATGGCGGCAAGAGGCGTTTTGCTGTCCCCCACAGCACGCACTACGCAGGAGGTGAAATTATAGAACATCAGACAGGGGATCCCGGCAAACAGGATCCGGATGTACAGCTCCGCCATGGGACGCAGATCCGCCGGTACCCGGAGCAGGGACAGCAGCAGGGGCAGGAAAACCTGTGCGGCTATGGCGGTGATGACCGTGATGATGATGGTCAGCCGGGCAGCCAGACCGATACTGCGCCGGAGAGCCGCCATATCGCCTTCCCCGAATTTCTGGGACATCCGGACGGAAAAACCCTGGGTAAAGCCCATGACGATCCCCAGGATCATCCAGTTGAGCCAGTCCACGGTACCCAGCGCCGCCAGAGCCGTCATACCCACGCCCCGTCCTACAATAATGGTGTCCACCACGGTGTAGAGCTGCTGGAAGACGTTCCCCACCATCAGGGGCAGGGCAAAGAAAAAGATCAGTTTCGCCGGAGAACCGGCGGTCATGGATTTCAGTGATTGCATGATGACATATATCTCCGAATTAAGAATTAAGAATTATGAATTAAGAATTGAGGGTACAGAACATAATTCTTAATTCTGCATTCTTAATTCTTAATTTTCCTCACTCCACCTGGAACAGGTAGAACTTCAGGTATTCCGTTTCCGGGACGTTCCAGAGGATAGGATGGTCGGGAGCCTGTGCCCGTTCTTCGATCTGCCGCAGGGTGACGTGTGCTTCTTCCGCCGCTTCGTGGAGCATCCGCTTGAACAGATCCGGCGGCATGAAATGGGAGCAGGAACAGGTGGCAAGATAGCCTCCTCTGGGCAGGAGCCGCATGGCAAGGGTGTTGATCTCCTTATATCCCCGGTAGGCACTCTTTACGGTGTCCCGGCTTTTGGTGAAGGCAGGGGGATCCAGAATGATATAGTCCCACCGACCCTTGTTTTTCTTTTCTTCCGCCAGTTCACGAAGCATATCAAACACATCTGCCTGGGTGACGGTCATGGTATCCGATACGCCGTTGATGTCGGCATTGTGTCTTGCCATTTCGCAGGCATCGGCGGAGATATCCACGGATTCCACGGAAGCGGCACCTGCCATGGCGCAGTTAAGCCCGAAAGATCCCGTGTGGGTGAACATATCCAGTACCCGCTTGCCTTTTGCCAGTCCTGCGGCGGCTCTGCGGTTGTGCTTCTGATCCAGGAAGAAGCCGGTTTTCTGTCCGTTTATGAAATCCACGGTATACTGTACGCCGTTTTCAACCAGTGTGCTTTCCGTGGGACAGGTTTCCGCAGTCCGTCCGAAGGATGCGGGATTCCAGAATCCATCGTATTCATTCAGTCCTTCCAGACGGCGCAGGTTTCCGGTGCAGCGTTCGTAGATGGCAGTGATCTCCATCCCTTCCGCACGGCAGGCTTCCACCAGCAGAGGATACAGCAGATCCCGGCGTGCATCGATCCCGGCAGAAAGTACTTCCGATACCAGTACAGAACCGTAGCGGTCTACAGTCCAGCCGGGAAAATGATCCGCTTCCCCGAAGATGAGACGGATCCCACCGTTGGGGGAGGCAAAATCATCGGGCATGACGGTCTTCCGGTATGCTACGGCATGGGAGAGACGGCGTGCCCAGAAAGCGGTGTCGAAGGTGTCGTTTGTATTGGAAGAAACCAGGCGTACCCGGATCTTGGAGTGTTCATTATAGAAACCGGTACCCAGATATTTTCCCTTTTCGGAGTACACATCCGCCAGCTCACCGGCAGGAATGGTTTCGATGGGGGAGCCATCGGGCATGGTCATGGAAAGCACTTCTTCCCCGAAGACCCAGGGATGACCGGATTTTGCTTTTTTTGCGGCTTTTTCGGTAACGGTAAGACGGGGATAATTACGCATATTACAGCTGTCCTTTTATGATTTGATTGAGTATAGTATACCAAGTATCGGAAGGAATTGCAAGGGGGTGCTTTTCATTTCCCAAAGAAACTGCGGGATTTACAAAATAAAAAAGCAGGGAAAAACCTTGCACAGCAGGGAAAAATATGGTATACTGCTGTCAGTATCTACGATACATACGGTTTTTTTGTTCCGATTTCATACTGTCTGCATAAACGGAGGTACATATATGTCTTATCTTATCACCCACTGGTGCGATGTGCCCGCGAAATTCTTTTCCGAAGAGCGCATCAAAGAAGTGATCGACTGCGGCATCAATCTGGTCATGGGTGCCTATGGCGTGGAAATGAACCGGCAGGCGCTGGAATACTGCGAAAAGTACGGCGTGAAGTATATGCTGTATGACCGCCGTATCCATCTGGCCATGCACGAGCCGGAGCGGATGGACGAGTATATTTCCGCTGTCTGTGCCGACTACAAGGACTATCCCGCCCTGCACAGCTACCACATCGTTGATGAGCCCTGTGCGGACAAGTTCCCGCTGCTGGGAAAAGTGGTGGAGACCTTCAAAAAGTACGACCCGGATCACGTGGTGTATATCAATCTGTTCCCCAACTACGCCAATGCCGAGCAGCTGGGGACGCCCACTTATGACGAGCATCTGAGACAGTACATGGATATCGTGAAGCCGGAACTGCTCAGTTATGACCACTATCACCTGCTGACCCCCAACCGTCCGGAAAATCCGGTGGACATTGACGACCCCAGAGAAGCGGGCATTTACGCCGCCGCTCAGCAGAGAGTGGAGAGAGCCGGGTTCTACGACAACATCGAAGCCATCCGGAAGTACGGTCTGGAATACGATGTGCCCTATATGCTCATCATCCTTCTGACGGAGCATGGTCCGTACCGCTACCTGCGCAGAGAAGAAATCTCCTACGAAATCTGGCAGACGCTGGCGTACGGCTGCACACTGCTGTCCTACTTCACCTACTGGACGCCGGACGACGACCCGGTATGGCATTTCCGCAACGGGATCATCTCCGCCGACGGGGAAAAATGCCAGCATTACTGGGATGTACAGGCACTGAACAAAGTGATCACCCCTGTGGGCGAAAAGATCGCTGCCACCAAGTCTGCTGCTGTGTTCCATGTGGGTGAGGAAAAAGAAAATGTGACGCCCTTTACCGGCTATGGAAAAATCCGTGCCATTGCCGGCGGCAGCCTGACTGTTGGTTTCTTTGAAGACGGCAGTATGGTGCTTGCCAACAAGGATTTTGACAACGGTGCGGAAGTGACCATCGAAACCGATGCGGATCTGGCTCTGTTTAACGGCAGTGACTTTGTACCCTGCGGGAAAACAGTGAAGCTGGAAGCCGGCGGCGGTGCGTACATGATGATTAAGTAAGGTGTAAGAGATAAGAAGTCAGAAGTATATCTTCCGGCACTTACAATACTGCAAATATAATTTTTCGGAGGAATCTGAACATGAAACATACCATTCTCACTCGCAGCCCTCTGGGCAATCCCCACCGCAGTTGGAGACAGGACAACTACGTTCTCTCCACCTTCTCCGCCAGAGGGGACAATATGCGTGACGTACTGGAAAACTGCAAGGATGCAGGTTTTACCATGGTGGAAATGGGCTGGGCAACCCACGAACAGGCGGAAGAAGCTCTGCGGCTCTGCGAAGAACTGGATCTGGATCTGCTGTTCCAGGACTTTTCCGTGTTCGGCGGTATGCAGGCGCATAAGCTGGACAGAGGTCCGTGGAACGATGCCAAGGCTGTGGCTGACCATGTAAGAAACTATAAGTCCTGCGTGGGCTACTATATCTGGGACGAACCCTACAAGGATGACCAGCTGACCGAATCCCGCAGACTGGTGGATCTGTTCCAGAAGGAAGACCCCGTGCGCTGCCCCTTTACCGTAGCCATTCCCAGCTACAACGACCTGTTCACCTGGAAGAACGGCGAATTCGCTACCTATCTGTACAAGTACGTAACCATCATCGATCCGCCGATGCTGTCTCTGGACTACTATCCCATCGGTCTGCCGGGCTACACCGATGAAAAGCAGCTGGATGACTCCCTGATGTGGTGCGACCTGGGTCTGATGCGTCAGCTCTGCAAGCGGTATGATATGCCCCTGTGGTTCTACTATCAGGCAGTGAACCTGCATAAGTATGCTCACTTTGAATTCCCCATGGTACGCATGATGATGTACGCCGCTGCCCTGTACGGTGCCAAGGCTCTCCAGCAGTTCACCACGGTAGGCGCTGTGGTCAAGCAGAGCGGACAGAAGGATATCTTCTTCGAAGAAACGAAGGAAATCCACGGCGAATTCCGGAAGCTGGGCAACACCCTCATGGCACTGGATTCCAAATATGTGTTCCACTCCGCCGATCTGCTGCCCGGTTCTCCCTATATGACCGGTCTGGAAGACGATATCACCGACAGCGCAGTGATTGCAGGTCCCCTGCAGGATCGTGTATCCGTGGGTGAACTGACCGACGCATACGGCAACCGTTATCTGATGATCCTGAACCGTGATTTCACCGTGGAAAAGAAGGTGGAAATCGCTCTGAAGCAGGAAAGCCGCCTGTACGAAGTCAGCCGTGTGACCGGCAGACAGAGCGTACTCTGCGAGGGCACCGACAAGATCGAAGTGACTCTGGCTGCAGGGGATGCCGTTCTGTACCGTGTACAGGATGCCGCCGAAGAAGCGTTCACCATAGAATACAGACTGGAAAAGTAAGCCGCACCGTCCCGCATAAAAAACAGGAGGGTAGAGTATGAAATATTCTGTATGGTCTTATTACCTCAGAGAATTTTCTCCGGAAGAACAGATTGACAAATATCTGGACTGCGGTTTCCGGTATGCGGAGCTGTCGGATGAAGACGGTTTTATCCTGCTGGACAGAGGTCCCGGCGCAAAGGTTGGTGCGGAACTGAAAAAGTATGCCGACGATAAAGGATTCTCCTATCCTCAGGGGCATCTGTGGCTTTCCGTAAACCTGACAGCGGACGACTACATGGACTCCGTGGACAAGCTGAAGAACTGGCTGGATATGTATGAAGCCCTGGACATTAAGGCAGCCGTACTGCACACCGGCAGAAATCCCGACATGGATGCCGGACTGCGGGAACAGCGCCGTCTGGAAGCACTGACTGCACTGACCGACTATATCAGGGGGACGGACATCACCATCTGTCTGGAAAACCTGACCAACGATCTGGATCACTCCGGCCCCATTCTGGAACTGATTAACAAGGTAGGTTCCGACCATCTGGGCGTGTGTCTGGACACGGGACACTTGAACCTCCGTCCCGGCGAGAGCCAGTATGAATTTATCAAAAACTGCGGCTCCCGGCTGAAGGCGCTGCACATTGCAGACAACGAAGGACAGGTTGACCAGCACATGATGCCCTACGGCAGAGGTCGGGTCAACTGGAACGATGTGATAAAAGGTCTTGCGGAAGTGGGTTACACGGGGCTGTTCAATCTGGAGATCCCCGGGGAAGCACACGGACCCATGGAAATCAAGCTGGCCAAGCTGCGGTATGTGAAGGAAATCTGTGAATACATGACCGGGCGTACAGGACTTTGAGATAATAACAGAAAAAACGACTCTCTTTGCGGGGAGTCGTTTTCTGTTATACCGTGAAAGTAAAAAAGCATAACAAGTATATATGTATGAAAACGAAAAACACCCGCAAAATGCAGATGTTTTTCTGGCAGGGGCACTAAGACTCGAACTCAGTACACTTGGTTTTGGAGAAAAAGAACGGATGTTTTTTATTCTGCGCATTTGCATACTATTTTGTTTTATTAACCCAATTTCAGCCATACTATACTATTAAAAGTTTCATCGTAGCATAAATATGCATTTATCGTCTTTTACTGATTTCTTCCAATAACTTTCTGGCAATCTCTTGTGGGGCATAAAACGTTTCCAAATAGTTATGGGCAACTTTTCCCAATTCGGAGGCTCTGTTATTATTGGATATCATTTCGCAAATGGCACCAGCCATTTTCTCAGTATCACCAACAGGAACCAACCCTCCTCTTTCATTATTTCCAATTAATTCTCTCGGTCCAGTCGGACAATCGGTCGAAATACAAGGTATACCACAAGCCATTGCTTCCATAAGAGCATTCGGCATTCCTTCAAAATCAGAAGATAAAACAAATAAATCCGCTTCATTCAACACTTTATCAACTTGACTGGTTCTGCCCATCAGATAAACATATTCCTGTGCATGGTTATCTTGGATCATCTGTTGTAAATTCTCTTTTTCGGTCCCTTCTCCATATATTGACAGGCGTACATCGGGATATATATTATGAACATAAACCATAGCTTCGATCAAAAGTTTATGGTTTTTTTGTTTTTCCAATCGACCACAAGTTACAATATTCTTAATGCCGTTATGCTGAACTCGTGTTCTGCCCAAATTCAGCATCTGCTCATTGACAGGATTGGGTACAACAAAAGAATTTTTTCTTATCCGTTCACTAAAATATCGCCTTTGATCTTCTGTTTGCAAAAAGACGGAACTGCACCTTTTCAATACATAATTTCTGTATCCCCTATCAAACCTATTAGACTTCTCAGGATTGTTTCTTACTGTTGCAATGACCGGAATATTCATGCCGCGAGTTGCATGATAAGTTTCAATCACCATTGAATCTAAAAAAGGAATAATTACATCAGGCTTGTATTCTGATACCAACTTGCGTATACCTCTAATACGTCCAAGCTTTCGGCTGACAGGATTGCCAATCGCTTCAGAATAAAATGTTTCCAATTCCAGTACGGAAACATTACCGCTCAATGCATACTCATCTGGAGTCCGCTTATAAAGCAACACTCCCACATCGTGCCCCATCTGCTCTATCTGGTTAGATAAAACAGAAATAACACGCTCTGCACCACCACCGGAAAGCCTGTAACTAACAAAAAGTATTTTCACAATTTTTTCACCTCACGAAAAGGACTCTCACGATCACCTGGTGGGCATATTTTCATTGTGCGGTCTCATCAGAGATGAATAAAATAACAAATCTATGCCCGTATATAATTTAACAACTCACATAGTATCAAACAGATTTAATAATTTCTTTCTATGCACCGTACCGGAAAAATCATTTGCCCTTCCGGCAGCCTTTGATCGATAATTTTCTAACAACTTCGGCTCTGTACCAATTCGTATCATGGCTTCTGTCAGATATTTTGCTACAATCTGATTATCTTGAGACTGTTCCGTCAATATACCATATTCAGCTTCTTTCACACCGCAGATCGGATTCTTCTCATATGTTTTCATCAATATTTCTCTGGGACCGGAAAGACAATCTACACAAATACACGCAAGACCACAGGCCAAGGCTTCCACTAAAGCATTAGGAAAACCTTCATAGTCATAAGAAGACATAACAAATACATCCGCTTTACTTAAGTAAGCAAAGGGATTACTTTGAAATCCTGCAAACATAACATAAGGTTCAATTTCCAACGTCTTACATAAAGACTTAAGTTCTTCTTCAAGAGAACCTGTCCCCAAAAAGATTAATCGAGCCCCCGGCAATACTTTAATAGTCTCACTAAAAGCGTACAATAAACGTTCATATCCCTTTACTGCTTCCAGTCTTCCCATTGCAATAAATTTTATATCGCTATCACATAACGCTGCTTTCATAGATGTATTCTCTTGAATTGCCTCGATATTATACCCATTCTCAATTAGCGTGTTATTACTAATATTGGGATATAATTCACACAATTCACGTTGCATTTCTTGAGAAATACAAATAATATGATCTGCATACCTGAAAATAAAATTATTTATAATACTCTTATATACAGAAGCATAACTGTGAATCGATATAATACTTTTCCCTCTGCTGAATAATCCTGAAGCGACATTACTGATATTTGCCGTTGCACCAAATGAATAAACAATATCCGGTTTTTCTTTTATACGGATAGCAATCAACTTAAAAATCCGTCGTATTTGACCTGTTATTTTTCCGATTCTTCGCTGACTGGCGTTTACATTTAAATATAGTTTTGAGCAATCGGTCGGATATTCAATATCATGTTTATGGAAGAGAACAATTTTTACATCGAATTCATCACCTAAAAGTTTTGCCGTATCAACAACTGCTTTTTCTTGTCCCCCGATACTAAGAGAAGGAACAACTAATAAAATTTTTTTATTCATAGTAATCCTCCGGAACTAAGTTTTATATTTGTTATATAAAGCTGCTTCCCAATCATAAAAATCACAAAGGCTAAATACAGCATTGTAAAAATCCAATAATTTAACGATCATCTTTCGCTCTTAGTGTAACTGAATTTCTCCTCATTATATCCTATCATTGCAATATGGCAATATAGAATTTTGTAATCTGTTCAGCAGTATTTATTACATCAAATCCTGCTTCGATAAGATTTGTTGTTACACTTTTCTTTATAAAATCACTTTTTTGGATTTTCTGTACCCAACAACCGACTCCCTGATCAATAGGTAATTTGTACACTAAATCAGACACACATACTTCATCCGTTACTGTATCTGAAACGAAACACGGTAATCCTGCAGCCTGCGCCTCGATAACAGACAACGGCAGTCCTTCCCATATCGATGGAAACAGGAAACCGTCTGCTGCCTGTAACAATTCAGGCACATCACTTCTGTTTCCCAACATTATTACATTGTCTGCGAGCTGCAGCTCCTGAATCTTTGATTGAATCGCTTCTCTCAGATCTCCATCCCCTACTATACGCAAGACGTCATCATGGTTATTTTTTTGGAGTTCTGCAAATACCTCCAGTAAAAACATATGATTCTTCGCAGGATGCAGTCTTCCAACGTGTATAAATACCCTTTTTCCCTCTAAATGAAGATTGTCCCGATATTCACGCCGTTTATTCGGATGAAACTGATATAACTCTGTATCAACTGCATTTTTTAATATATAGTATCTGCTGCTTTTTACAACTTTCTCACCAAAAAGCCACCGACCCGACTCCTCGGAACATCCAAAAAAATAATCCGCTTGAAAACGAAGAGGATATTGCAGAAGCTTCTTTGCAATCGAAGTAATACCGGTTCCATTAGATGTACTATGACTATGTATAATCGTTTTTAGTCCATACTTTTTTGCAATGGGCAAATAGATAGAAGCATAACTGCGCACATGAGAATGCAGGATTTTATATTCCGGATGTTCTTCGAAAAATTGTTGCCAAGCACCCCTCACATCTTTTATATTACA
>JAFZET010000459.1 GCA_017560565.1 Clostridia bacterium
ACCTCCCAGGCTTCCGTCTGCGGTTCTACTCTGGCTCTGATGGATGCCGGTGTGCCGATCAAGGCGCCTGTTGCCGGTATCTCCTGCGGTCTGATCACCGAAGGCGAACGCTGGATGACCATGATCGACATTCAGGGTCTGGAAGACTTCTACGGCGACATGGACTTCAAGGTTGCCGGTACCCACAAGGGTATCACCTCCATCCAGATGGACCTGAAGATCGACGGTCTGACCCCCGAAATCATCAAGGAAGCTCTGGCTGTTACCCACAGAGGTCGTGACTATATTATCGACGAAGTGATCCTGAAGGCTATTCCCGCTCCCAGACCGGAAGTTTCCGAATACGCTCCCAAGATGACCTCCATGAAGATCCCGGTTGAAAAGATCGGTGACGTGATCGGTCCCAAGGGTAAGATCATTCAGCAGATCCAGGCTGACAACGGCGTTAAGATCGACATCGAAGACGACGGTTCCGTATTCATTTCCGGTATCGTACAGGCCGGTGTTGACAAGGCAAGAGAAATCATTGCCGGCATCATCTTTGAACCCGAAGTGGGCTGCATCTATGAAGGTACTGTTACCCGCGTAATCCCGATCGGCGCATTCGTGGAATTCGCTCCCGGCAAGGAAGGCATGGTTCACATCTCCAAGCTGGACACCAAGCGGACTGAAAAGGTGGAAGACGTATGCAACGTCGGCGACACCATCCGCGTGAAGTTCCTGGGTACCGACGAAAAGGGCAGATTCAACCTGTCCCGGAAGGATGCCATGGCTGAATAAGCTGACAATCTGTATACAAAACGGTGTGGTTTCTGCTGCACCGTTTTTTGTGTCTTCGTTCCGAAAAATTTAATAGAAACTTAATTGCATTCCCACTCCGTATACTTTATAATTATATGAGCAGACTAATCAGAATGCAGGAGTATATTCCATGGCAGATGAAAGACAGAACGAGCAGGAATTTGATGATCTTCTTGCGGATTTTCATATAGCACAGGCAAAAAAAGCTGCCAAACAAGCAGAAACAGCACCGGCAAAGGCAGGTCCGTCTCCCGAAAAGACCAATGTACGACCGAAATCGGTTCCCAGATATGCCCCGGCTGATATGCCGCGGAAACCGGACGGTACGTCTTACAGCATTGCCGAACTCCGGCAGCAGCAGGCCTCCCGTCATGCCGTACAGGGACAGCGTACTCCCTATGGTGAGCTTCCGCCTGAAAAACCACTGCCGCCCCGGCAGGATCCCCGCAGCAAAAATGAACGTGCCCGCCGGCAGAGTGCCTATGAAGCCGCTTACCGGCAGCAGAATCCCGGGCAGAACAAGCCTGTATACAAACACCGCAGAGTGAACAAACCCAACGGTGCGCTGGTTCTGTTTACCCTGCTGGCCATCCTTGTGGGCGGTCTGTCCATCCATCAGATCGCACAGAACCGCAGTGAAGCCGCAGAAACCACCCCATCCGTTCCGGTGAGTGATCCCGCCATTACGGAAGCTGACACCTCCGCCGAAACCGAAGAGCCGGCACCGGAGGAACTGGTTCTCTGGAACACCACAGAAGTGAGTAATACCCGGATCGATGAAGGTTCCCTGCTGCTGGTGAACTATCAGTATCCGTACGAAAAAGCGGACACCATTGCCGTAAAAGATGTCTACGGAAACAAAAACAAGTATTACCAGATTTCCAGCACCGCAATTTCCCTGACCGAAATCACACTGAACGCTTTCAACACCATGACCGAAGCCTTTTACAACGAAACGGGCAGTGATGATATGATCATCGTCAGCGGCTACCGGAATGTACAGTCCCAGAGAGATATCTATAACGACCGGGTTGCCACCCAGGGGGAAGAAATGGCAGCAATGTATGTAGCCAACCCCGGATACAGTGAGCATCACACCGGACTTGCCATGGACCTTTCCTTCTACACGGACGAGGGCAAACAGGTTTCCATTGAAGAATACGAACACGGTTCCTGGATCAACGAGCACTGCCATGAATACGGTTTTGTGCTCCGGTATCCTTCCGACAAAGTAGACATTACCAAAATCAGTTACGAATTCTGGCATTACCGGTATGTAGGAATTCCCCATGCCCAGATCATGTCGGAAAAAAGGCTCTGTCTGGAAGAATACATCGAGTACATGAAGGAGTACACCACCGAAACCAAGCTCCTGTGGATCCAGGGAAACGGTATGATGGCTGATGTTTCTCCGACCGCTCTGCCCAGCGAAGGGATACTGGTATACTATGTACCCATGACAGAGGGTGAAACCACCGAAATCAGGGTTCCCAGAGGCAATATTTTCCATGACACAGAGATCTCCGGCAACAATGCGGACGGCTTCATCGTAACCGTTCACATTGGCAGTTGATCCCGTCACAGCAGAACCTGTTTATTTTCCCACAAGTTTTATCTGATTTCATAAAATCAGTTCATAGGCTTCATACAGCCATCACATTCAGGCAGTATACTATAGGCACAAAACAGGAAAGAAGGTATCCCACTGTTCGATATCCCCTTTCAGGAAAGGAAATATTACTATGAAACTGTATGACGAAAACAATGAACTGCATTCTGTAAACGACCCGGAACAGAACGAAAACAAAAACACAAACGCACCCGAAACGAATGGTGCTTCTGAAAATACCGAAGTGCAGTCTGACGAAACCACTTTCCAGGCTAAAAACACACAGGAATCCTCTGCGCAGTCCCCCTCCCCTGCAGAAAGCAATCCCGCACAGATGCCTACTGCAGAACCCCAGCAGACCCCCGCTGCCGGCAGCTATTCCTATACCCATGAGAATATTCCGGAAAACACCTATCGTCCGAACCCCGGGCAGAACAGCTCTCCCTATGCCCGCCCCGATGCCCGGCAGAACCAGAACGGCTATTCCTACCCCCAGAACAATCCCGGTGCCGGTCAGAATCCGTATGGGCAGTATAACAATCCTCCCCAGAACCAGGGAAATCCGTACGGCTATAACAACAATCCCTACAGCCAGCAGCAGCCCCGTGACAACGGATATGCACAGCAGAACGGCGGTTACGGTCAGCCCTACGGCTATCAGCAGAATCCCGGCTACAACCCCGTACAGGACGGCAGCCGGATTTCCTACACCCCCGATAAGAACGCTGCACGGAAAGCAAAGAAAAAGGGCAGCGGCAGAAAAGCGGCTGTGGCGGTTGCCTGCTGCTGCGGTCTGCTTCTTTCCACCGGCTTCGGCTTCCTGGGTGCGGTGATCGCCAACCGTATGTTCCCCGCCGGTTCTGCCGAAGAAATCGTTGTGGACACCGAAGGCAATGTTGTCAACGAAACCATGAACACAGCTGTTTTCTATAAAAGTGTGGAAAATATCACTACATCCACCAAGGAAAACGGCGGTGATCTGACCCTTGCACAGGTTTCCGCACTGGTGAGCGACACAGTTGTGGAAATCACCACCGAATTTGTCAATACCTCCAGCTGGTTCCAGTATATTTCCACCGGGGCAGGTTCCGGCGTCAT
Source organism: Clostridia bacterium (assembly GCA_017560565.1). GTDB lineage: Bacteria > Bacillota > Clostridia > Oscillospirales > CAG-272 > UMGS1696. The sequence goes on from JAFZET010000459.1 coordinate 3,509, forward strand.
TCTGTCAACAGACGGCTATGTGATCACCAACAACCATGTCATCTGCGGTGACGACGGCACAACCCCTGCCGACACCATCACCGTCCGGTTGACAAACGGCGAAGAA
>JAFZET010000460.1 GCA_017560565.1 Clostridia bacterium
CAGGGACAGCTTCTTCTTACCGGGGATCATCTTGGAGGCAAAATCGAAGTCTGCTCTCAGCTCGTCGATGTTGCGGGCAGCACCCGGATAGTTACCGGTAGTCTGGATACCGCCGGTCAGACCGCCATCGGGATTTTCAAAGCCCTTAACGTCGTCACCCTGCCAGCAGTGGATGGACACGGGAGTAGCGGCAACCTTAGCCATAGCTGCGTCAACGTCTACGCCATATTCTGCATACACTTCCTTGGCGTATGCGTACATTTTTTCAATGCTCATATTGTTTTTCTCCGTTTCGTTTGAATTTTTATTTCAGAAAAATTGCCTTTACAGTTTCTTATTCGCCGATAAGCCGCTTATTCGCCGATAAGCCGCTTATTCACCGATAAGCGAGCAGAACTTGCCGTATGCTTCATCCCATGCGCCTGCCATTTCGGCGTTGGGGGTATATTCCTTGATATCGAAAGAATTCCGGATGACCCGTCTGGCTTCCCACATATCGGAGAATTCGCCGGCTGCGATACCCTGCATGGCAATGTTGCCGAGGGAGGTAGCTTCCACGGGACCTGCATTGACCACTCTGTGAGAAGCGTCTGCAGCGAACTGGGACAGCATTTCTTCTTTGATGCCGCCGCCAACGATGTTGATAACGGGATACTTGCGGCAGGTGATCAGTTCCAGCTTTTCAGCGGTCCAGCGATACCGGAGGGCAAGGCTTTCAAAGATGCAGCGCACGATTTCGCCAACGGTTTCGGGAACATACTGGCCGGTTTCCTTGCAGTATTCGCGGATACGCTTGGGCATATTGCCTGCGGTAGCGAAACGCTGGTCATCGGGATTAATGATACACTGCAGAGGCTTGGAAGCCAGAGCCATGGCAGACAGTTCGTCGAATGTATACTTTGTGCCTTCTCTTGCCCACTGACGACGGGATTCCTGTTCGATCCACAGACCCATGATGTTCTTCAGAATCCGGATGGTGCCGAATACGCCGCCTTCGTTGGTAAAGTCATACTTCAGGGTCTGGTCGTTGATAACGGGTGTCTTTGATTCGATACCCATCAGGGACCATGTACCGCTGGAGATATACAGGAAGTCTTCGTCCAGTGCAGGAACGGACAGAACGGCGGAAGCGGTGTCATGGGAAGCAACCTTTACGACCTTGGCGGTGGAGTTGCCCATTTCTTCTTCCAGTCTCAGCTGCCCCAGTTCCGTACCGGGCTGAACGATATCACAGAATACGTCACGGCGGATGCCGAACTTATTCAGCAGAGCATCAGCATAGTCTCTCTTGCCGGCGTCCAGCAGAGCACCGGTGGAGGCGATGGTATATTCGGTCTGCTTGTTGCCGGTGAGGAAGTAACCCAGCAGGTCGGGGATAAACAGCATCTTGTCAGCGTTTTCCACCAGCCACGGACGGTCACGCAGGTCTGCGGCCATCTGGTACAGGGTATTGAAGTTCATGTTCTGGATCCCGGTCACACCGTAGATCTCTTCCCAGGGAGCAAACTTGTTCCATACATAATCGGTGATCCCAACGGTTCTGGTATCTCTGTAGTTGAAGGGATTGGACAGCAGAGCTCCGGTCTTGTCCAGATACCCATAGTCAACGCCCCAGGTATCGATACCCAGTGTGTCAACGCCGCCTTCCTGGGTGGACTTCAGGATAGCAGTCTTGATTTCAAACAGCAGACGGATAGTGTCCCAGTAGAACCCGGTGGGGGTCATTACAGGGTCGTTGGAGAAACGATGGATCTCTTCCAGGGTGATCTTGTTTCCGTCGTAACCACCGATGATCCCGCGGCCGCTGGATGCGCCCAGGTCGATGGCAAGCATTTTCTTGTTAGCCATTGTATGTAGATCCTTTCTGTGAAAGTGTACGTCGGTTTCTTACAGAACTTCTGCGGTTCTGGGCAGGCAGTTGCGGGTCCAGGTGATGGCGGTGCCGAATGCTTCCTCAGCGGTGGCAAAGGTGTTGCCGATGGTGCTGTGGTTGGCAGAGCCGTTTTCCAGAGCATCCAATCCGGCGAACACACGCAGGTGGGGTTCCACGGTCAGGATGATCTCGCCGTTTCTGCTCTTGTTAAGCAGAGCCATGATTTCCGGCAGACAGCCGATACCGTGTCCTGGAACCACGATGGTACCGTTTCTTACGGCATCCTTGATGTGCATATAAGTAATGTAGTGCTTCAGCATATTGAAGGCGTGGGGGAAGGGTTCGCAGCCGCTCTGGATAAAGTTGGCGGGATCGAACACACAGCCCAGTCTGCCATCGGTGGACTTCAGCAGATCCAGACACCGTTCAGCGATATCGCCGTAGATGCCCTTTTCGTTTTCATGGCACAGGTGCATACCGAACTGGTCGGCGACATCCAGCATCTGTCCCATACGGTCGATCACTTCGTCACGGCATTCTTCAAAGTTGCCGTCCGGAATATAGAAAGAGAACATACGAATCCGACGGGTACCCAGGATCTCGGCTGTTTCGCAGGTCTGCTTCAGCTTTTCCAGATGGGGTTCCATAGGATCGGTAATCTTGATCTTGCCGATGGGGGAACCGATGGCAGAAACACCGATTCCGAAGGCATCCAGCTTGCTTTTTACATTCATGGCCTGCATAACGGTCAGGTCGGATACATTGATACCGTCCACGCCCCGCAGTTCGGTCATTTTTACTTTGTTCTTCACCAGTCCTTCGATCTGGCTGTCCAGTTCCTTGGCATATTCGTCAGAAAATGCACTGAGCTTAAATTTTGCCATACGATTCTCCATTCTTCTCCGGGGATCCCGGAAAAATTCCATATCTATTGGTATTATACCATTATTCTATGCATTTTTCAATGGCAGATTATGAATTTTTCTTCCGCACAGTCTGAAAAAATGCCAAAAACAGACGATTTGCGTCCTTTTTATTTCAGTTCCACCACAGTCACGCCGTAATCCCCTTCGCCGTACTGCCCTGCACGGAAGGAAGACACACGGCTGTCGGACTTGAACTGCTTCCACAGGGCGTTCCGGAGGGCACCGGTTCCCTTCCCGTGGATGATCATAACGCTCTTCATATTGACAACTTTTGCTTCGTCCAGATACTTGTCCACCACAAACCATGCTTCTTCGCCGGTCATGCCGCGGACGTCGCATTCCGTCTTGAAGTTCCGGGATACGGAGGTTTTCACCCCGCCGCCGTTTTTCTTCTTTTCGGCTTTCTGTTCCGCTTCGTCCAGCAGGCGCAGATCAGCGGTATTGGCTCTGGTTTTGACGGCACCCATCAGAATGGTAACGTTTCCGTTCTTGTCCGGATCCGCCTGCAGTACTCCCTTTGTACCGATATTCCGGTGGAGTACGGCGTCTCCCTTACGGAAGGGTCTGGGAGGAATATATTCGCCCTCCTCCTCTTCCGGTTCCATACCGGGGTTCATGGCATCATCGTAATCCCGCACCCGTTTACGCACGTCCTTCTTTGCGGCGGCAATCCTTTCGGCAAGGTCGGCGGCATCCTTCTCACGCTTCAGCTGCTCCAGCTGGTCGAAGACATACTGGCTGGTGATTCTGGCACCGTCCAGGGTTTCCTGCGCCTTCTGGCGGATCTTTTCCGCTTCTTTTTCCGCTTTGCCCACCTTTTCAGCCAGTTCTTTTTCCGCTTTCGCTTTATAGGCGGCAAACTCGGTCTTCAGGCGGCTGACCTCATTCTTTTCGGTTTCCAGTTCGTGACGGGTGGCTTCCAGCTTTTCGATCACACTTTCAAAGCTCCGGCTTCCGGTGTCCACGAAGTTTTCCGCCCGTTTGACGATGGTTTCCGGCAGTCCCAGCTTCTCGGAAATGGCGAAAGCGTTGGACTTGCCGGGGGTACCGATGATCAGCCGGTAAGTGGGACGGAGGGTTGCCACATCAAATTCACAGGATGCGTTGCACACGCCTTCGGTTTCCAGAGCATAGGATTTCAGTTCGGCATAGTGGGTGGTAGCGGCGCAGAGAGCACCTGCCTGTCTGACTTCTTCCAGAATGGACATGGCAAGTGCGGCACCCTCCACCGGGTCTGTACCGGCGCCCAGTTCATCAAACAGAACCAGAGAGCGCTCGGTCATGGTATCGATGATGGGTACGATCCCCTTCATGTGGGAGGAGAAAGTGGACAGGGACTGCTCAATGCTCTGCTCATCCCCGATATCGGAGAAGATCTCGTCAAAGATACCGATCCGGGAGCTGTCTTCGGCAGGAATGTGAAGACCTGCCTGGGTCATCATGGTGAAAAGACCGATGGTTTTCAGGGTTACGGTCTTCCCGCCGGTATTGGGACCGGTGATCACCAGCATCTGCTGTCCCTCTCCCAGTGCCACCGTGATGGGCACCACCTTTGTTTTGTCCAGTAGGGGGTGACGGGCTTTGAACAGGTTGATCTCCTGTTTATTGGAAATTTTTGCAGGAGAGGCATCCATTTTATAGGACAGATCTGCACAGGCGAACAGGAACGCCATTTCGTTGATGTTCAGGTAATTCAGCTCCAGGGCATGGGCATTCACTGCCACGCCGGCGGACAGATCACGGAGGATCCGTTCAATTTCATGGGTTTCTCTGCTTTCCAGCGTCCGCAGTTCGTTGTTGGCTTCCACCACTGCCATGGGTTCAATAAAAATAGTGGCACCGGACTGGGAGGTATCGTGGATCAGCCCCTTGACCTCGTTCCGGTATTCCGCTTTTACGGGGATCACATACCGTCCGCCCCGGGAGGTGACGATGTTTTCCTGCAGGTATTTGGAGGAACCGCTGACATACTGCTGCAGGGTGTCCTTGATCTTGCTGTTCACCTGCCGGATCTTGCGCCGGATATCGGAAAGCTCAGGACTGGCTTCATCCGCCATAAAATCCTCCGCCACAATGGAACGGGTGATCTTCTCCTCCAGCATACGGTTGGGCATGAGCCGGTCGAAAATCTCGTCCAGGCTGGTTTCCGGGGTACGCTCGCCCTGCCGGTAATCGGTCAGGGTACGGGCACAGCGGAGCACTGCCGCACAGTCCAGCAGCTCCCGCATGGACAGCATGGCATCCTTTTCCGCCCGTTCCACGGAAGGACGGATATCCTTGATGCTCCCAAAGGAGGGCTGTCCCTTGATTCCCACCAGTTTTTTTGCATCGGTGGTTCTCTGCTGCATTTTCTGTACCTTTACCATATCGGAAGAGGGCTGCAGGCGCATGGCCAGTTCCTTTCCTCCGTCCGTGTGGGCACAGTCCGCCAGCATTTCGCGGATTTTATCAAATTCCAGTATATAGATTGCTTTTTGGTTCATTGCAGTTTTCCTCAGGTTGTCCTACAGGCGGTTTTCCTGCAGAGCATGATAATATTCCAGTGATGAAAAAGAGTGTTCCAGATGGTTGACCAGATACCGTTCACAGGCAACGGAGAGAATATCCGCATCGCTTTTTTCCAGCTGGAAGGACAGCAGCCGCTTCATGGGGGCGGAGTGGATGTACCGCATGGCACACAGCACCGCCGGGGTCAGCCGCACATGGATCTTGGCGGTGGCTTCATCCATGGCATAGGCGGCAGAGTTGACATACTGCTCCTGACAACTGCGGCACAACACCCGTCCGTTCATCACATCCAGATAAGCGGTTTCCGTCATAGCACAGCCGCACATACCGCATCCGTACAGTTCCGGTGCAAAGCCTTCTTCACAGATCACACGGAACTCAAAAGCCGCCTTGACCCGTGCAAGAGGAATATCCTCCCGGCTGGCAATCGCATACAGTGCGTTCAGGGTCATCTGCATCAGTGACGGATTGGCGATATCTTCCAGGGCAAATTCTGCCGCCACATCACAGAGATAGGTCGCAAGTGCCAGCTTTTCCACATCGTAACGGATGCCCATGAAGTTCTCGATGAAAAGAGAGTCGGCTATATAGTAATGCTGTTTCGGTTTGTGAAGGAGGAAGCTGCTGTAGGCAAAGAGCTGTGCAGAGGCAGCGTGTTTGCTGCGGAGACTGCGTACCCCTTTGCCGCTTACGGTGATCTTGCCGTATTCTGCGGTCAGCAGGGTCAGAATCTCATCTGCTTCCCCTGTCTGCGCTTCCCGGATCACAAGCCCCTTTACTTCCCTTTTTTCCGCAGCCATAGGTTACACCGGACGGATCAGCCGTCGATTTCCTTTTTATTGTATCCGAAATTGTTCAGGGCGAAATCGGAGTCACGCCAGTTTTCCTTGACCTTGACCCACAGGTTCAGGTATACCTTTACGCCGAAGAAAGCTTCCATGTCTTCTCTGGCATAGGAGCCGATCTTCTTCAGGGTTTCGCCGCCCTTGCCTACGATGATCCCCTTGTGGGAGGCTTTTTCGCAGAAGATTTCCGCCCGGATCCGGAGCATATTTTTCTCTTCCTCTTCCTTGAACTCCTCGATGATCACGGCAGTTCCGTGAGGCACTTCTTCGGACAGGGTACGCAGGAGCTTTTCCCGTATGATCTCGGCGGCGATCTGCTTTTCCGGCTGGTCAGTCAGGGTATCGGAGGCAAACATCCAGTCCCCTTCGTACAGGAACTGCTCTGCTTCGTCCAGCACAGCGTCCACGTTCTTGCCGGATTCGGCACAGGTGGGTACAACAGCATCGAAATCGTGCAGGGCTGCATAGCAGGCGATGGTTTCCGCCAGCTTTTCCCGGTTCACAAGGTCGATCTTGTTCAGCACCAGCATGGAGGGCAGCTCGCTCTTTTTGATCTGTTCGATCAGCTGGGTTTCAATATCTCCGGCAGGATGACCGGCATCGGCGATCAGGATCACGGCGTCGGCGGCACCCACAGAGGAGCGGACAGACTTCATCATGTAGTCGCCAAGCTTGTTCTTGGACTTGTGGACGCCGGGAGTGTCAAAAAATACAAACTGTTTTTCTTCTTTGGTCAGAACCCCCATGATCCGGTTCCGGGTGGTCTGGGGCTTGGAGGATACGATGGCGACCTTTTCCCCCAGCAGGTGGTTCATCAGGGTGGATTTCCCCACATTGGGTCTGCCTACGATGGCAATAAATGCGGTTTTTGTTGTCATAATTTCCATATCTTATACTTCCGTTTCTGTTATTTTTACCCTCTTGGCAGTTTCAGGATCGTCATGATCTCTTCCTGCCGGCGGAACATATCTTTTTCTTCTTCTTCGCTTCTTTCATGGTCGTACCCCAGCAGGTGGAGTACGGAATGGACGGTCAGAAATGCCGTTTCCCGCTCAAAGCTGTGTCCGAACTCCTGTGCCTGTTCTCCCGCCCGTTCCAGGGAAAGAACGATATCGCCAAGCTCGGCGGTCATGTCCGGATCGGGGAGATCGTCTTCCTCCATGGTATACATGGGGAAGGATAACACATCCGTTGCGCTGTCCTTCTCCCGGTATTCCCGGTTGAGTGCCCGGATTCCTTCGTTGTCGGTGAAGGTGACAGAGACCATGGCGTCCTGTGTGAAGTTTTCATACCGCAGAGCGGCACGGACTGCTTTTTTCAGCCGGCGGCGCAGCAGGAAACCCGTTTTGTATTTTGTCTGGTTATCCGACCAGTCGATGTGCAGCTTCATATCCGGTCAGCCTCCCTTATTTTCTGTCGGATCTGCCGGCGGGACGGAACTGTTTTTTCTCCCGTTCCTTCCGCTCGGCGGCTCTGACATTTCTTTCTCTTTCATATTTGTCATAAGCCAGAATGATCTTCTGCACCAGTCTGTGGCGTACCACATCCCGCTCGGTAAACTGATGCACTGCGATATCCTCTATCCCTTCCAGAATGTGCACCGCCGCCGCCAGCCCGCTTTTCTGTCCGAAAGGCAGGTCGGTCTGGGTCAGGTCACCGGTGACAACGATATGGGAACCGTTGCCCAGTCGGGTCAGGAACATCTTCATCTGCTCAGGAGTGGTGTTCTGCGCTTCGTCCAGAATGATGAACGCATCGTCCAGGGTACGTCCTCTCATATAGGCAAGGGGAGCGATCTCGATGGTCATTTTCTCGATCAGGCGGGCACAGTTTTCCGGTCCCAGCATTTCGTACAGGGCGTCATACAGCGGACGCAGGTAGGGGTCGATCTTGCTCTGCAGATCCCCGGGCAGAAACCCCAGCCGTTCCCCCGCTTCCACCGCAGGTCTGGTCAGGATGATCCGGCTGACCTCATGGTTTTTCAGAGCTTTGACCGCCATGGCAACGGCAAGATAGGTTTTCCCCGTACCGGCAGGACCGATGCCCAGTACCACTGTATTTTTTCGGATGGCGTCCACGTAGCGCTTCTGTCCTACGGTTTTGGCTTTGATGGGTTTGCCTTTTACAGTGACCAGAAAACAGTCCTCATCAAAGGCAGCCAGTTCTTCCATTTTCCCGTCTTTCACCATGCCGATGACATAATCCACGTTCTGATCGCTTATATCATTGCCCAGCGCTGCGATCCGCTTCAGGTAATTCAGGCAGTCTGCCGCCATGCGCACCGCATCATCGTCCCCGTCGATCAGGATGGTGTCGCCGATCTCATTGACGGACTGGCGGTTGCTGATCCGGACACCGAAGGCGTTTTCCAGCCGGGCGGCATTTTTATCGTAGCTTCCGAAGAGCCGGGCGGTGATCTCGCTGTTTGTGATTTCTATGGTTTTCTGCATTCTGTTCTCCGTATATGTCAGGTTTCATTTTCAGGGGAAGAAGTGCTTCCGGGGGATGTACGGACATGGAACTCTTCCGTGACGGCAATGTCCCGCAGGATGTAGAGAAGACTTTCGATCCGGCAGGTTCCCTCTTCGTCTGCCGCTGTCGTCACCCTGCGGTACAGCAGCTCCCCCGTGCCAAGTGCTCTTTCCGTTTCTTCTTTCAGCCTGCGCATGGCTTCCTCCGCCGCTTCATCGGGAGACAACTCTTTCTCCACCGTTTCATACTCTCTGTACCGTACGGAATACAGAACCAGGGGAAGGCGAAAACGGTCGAAGAGGCATACTTCTTCCATCTTATCTATTGTATCATAAGTGGCATACGGAATTCCAGTGTTTCCGGAAAGATTTATGGTTTTTTTGAAAATTTTTATGCTTTTTTTCACTTTTTCCCGTCCTGTGTATACTTTTTTTTCCTGACTGCGGCTGACTTCCACGGAAATCGGCACAACAGTTTCCGCATACACCTCACCGGCGGCATATTCCAGACGGCTCTCTCCCTCTTTTTTCATGGAAACCACACCGGAAATCAGCAGTTCCCCGGGCAGTACCACATCTCCCGGTACCACCATGGCTTCCCCTTCAAATACCTGCACGCTGATGATCTCCCCCGCTTCCGCCGCCACCACATTGGCATAGGTATCCGCCGGTTTGGCATAGTCTTCCGGGTGTCTGGTTTCCCGCAGCTGAACCTCCGCCGTGGTGCCGCGCATATACACGGAAAGCCAGGCAATGTCGGGATTTTCCGC
>JAFZET010000461.1 GCA_017560565.1 Clostridia bacterium
GACGAAGAGGAGCTGTCTCCCGACCTGCTCTCTTCCCTTGCCGAAAAGCACAAGGCTTCCCTTGTCATGATCGAGTATAACGGGATGTGGCAACTGTCCAGTCTGTACGACAATCTCCCGGAACGGTGGTATGTATATCAGGAGCTGTTTCTGGCTGATTCCGCCACCTTTGAAAACTACAACCGGAATATGCGCAGTCTGGTGGTGGACAAGCTGACATCCTGCGATCTGGCGGCATTCAACCGGGTGGACGACAGCACCGACAAAATGGCGCTGCACAAAATCGTCCGGGGTGTGGGCAGAACCACACGGATCCTGTACGAAATGACCGATGGAACTCTGGAATACGACACCATCGAAGATCCCCTGCCCTTTGACATCAACGCCGACATCATCCGGATCGAAGACGCCGATTATGCCTGGTGGTACCGGGATCTGGCAGACGATATGGAAAAATATAATGGCAAAAAGGTTCACTTCAAGGGTGTTATTCTCAAGGATGAAACTGTACCCAAAGGGACATTCATCTGCGGACGCCATATCATGACCTGCTGTGCGGATGATGTACAGTACTGCGGTCTTGCCTGCAAATGGAAAGGCAGTGAGACCCTGAAATCCTACAGCTGGGTGGAAATCACCGGTAAGATTGCCATCGAAAAGCACAAGGTGTATGAAGGTCCTGGTCCGGTTCTGAAAATCACATCCGTAGTGCCCGCCGCCGCTCCCGAAGAAGAAGTGGCTTCGTTCAACTGATTATAGTCACAATGAAGAATCGCCTGATAACCGGATATATTTCCGGCTCAGGCGATTTTTGTATTTCTTTCAGGTCATTCCCCGAACAGCTCCAGATACCGCTTCATCTGCTGCTCGGTAGGCTTGTAGTCCGGGTGGGAACAGCAGGGGATATCCGGCGGAGTACCGTCCGTCAGGTAATACGGGATCGCACGGTCGTTTTCATACTGCTTCTTCCATTCTTCCTTGGTGAAATCCGGAATCTCGTAGGGTTTACCGTTTTCCAGCATGGAACGGTGAGCCAGAATGGCAGTGGAGGACATGGCAACAGCGGCATATACATTATAGGGATGTTCAGGCTGTCTGCCGTCCCGGATGGATTCCAGGAATACACGGCAGGTCAGATAGTCGGATCCGCCGTGACCGCTCTTCACGATCTTTTCTTCATCCGGATCGTTCCATGCGGGGTCGTACATCTGCACTTCGTTTTCCCCTTCCGGCTTGGACCATCCGTTGTACCGAAGCATGATTTTTGCCCCCATGCCCCGGAGATTTTCGATCTGCCCTTCTGTACCACAGACGCGGTAGGCATTGTGATGTCCGCCGAAAGCCGCACAACCGGTGATCCGGAAAATGGAGCCATCATCATTCTGGGTCATGATAACCGCTGCACGGTCACCGCACTGGGAAGCATTGGGCACATCCCCTTCCACGGGTGCAAAAGAAGCGAAAGCGGTTACAGTTTTCGGCGTAGCCCCGGTTGCACGCATGACAGGACCAAGAGAATGGGTAATGTAATAGGTTCTGGGAATATAGTTCCGCCAGTGTTTGGTAAAGTAGGTGTATGTACGTTTGAAGTTTATATCATTGGGATCGCCGGGATGGTTGTATTCCCCCTCGGCATACAGGATCTTTCCGAGAACTCCGCTCTTGGCGATCCGATGCATTTCCCGATTGAAGATCATCTGAGGATAGTTTTCCGCCAACATATACACCACATCCGGATACTTTTCCGCCGCACGGATCAGTTCCACGCCTTCCGCCATGGTACCGTTGCTGATACATTCAGAATAAACATGGATCCCCTTTTCCATACACCGGATGGCATAGGGGGCGTGTTCATGGAAGAAGTTTGCCAGCACCACCGCATCCATATCGTGTTCGATAAAGGAATCAAAATCCGCATACTCCGTGATACCTTCTCCCAGGCGTTTTACGGCATTCTTTCTGCGTTCTTCATGGAAATCACAGATGGCGGTGATCTCACAGCCAAGCAGCTGGAAATTGGCAGCAATATCTGCACCGCGCCCTGCCCCGAAAATACCGATCTTCAAAGTTTTCATACAGTTTCCTCCCTGTATCTCTTGTGGTTTTACATTTTTTGCACCAGATATGGTTCTGTGTGCATTATAGCATAGTTTGGCGACATTGTCAAGAAAACTGCATGATAAATCCATGGTTTTTGCAAGTATTTTCAGTCGGAATACACAAACAGTATCTCCCATAAACACAAAAGGGACTGCCTTGTGACAATCCCTTTATTTGTGTTTGGTTTGTTTGTCTGCGAGAATTATTTGGCAGCTGCTTATTCAGCCACAGTTTCTTCTGCAGCAGCTTCCTCTGCAGCGATTTCCGCAGTCTGTACTTCGATCACATAGTCACGGGAAGCGATCTTGATGGTGTAGGTATCAACTGCACCAACGCTCACGCCGTTCACCAGTACGTCGGTGATTTCAAAGCCTTCAGCAACGGTGAACTTAACCGTTCTCTTGGCGGCGAATGCGATCAGGAACTGCTTGGGAGTGCTTGCCTTTACATTTTCATCGGTGTTTACCTTAACGGTGTACAGACGAGGCATTACAGTCAGAGCGTCTTCATACAGCTCGCCGGATTCGTAGTCTTCACCCAGCATATTGGAGAAAATGAAATTGCTGATGAAAGCATATTCATCTCTCTGGTGAACCTTGTGGGTCAGGGAATTGGCGAACATGGCAACATTGATTTCGTTACCGGTCTTGCCGATGCCCTTGTAGGAGAATGCCAGAACGGTGTCGTTGAGGAAAGCATCCGCCTTGGCACCTGCAGGCAGGAAGCCTTCGGTGGGTACTCTGCTGCCATCCATCTTAACCAGAACTTCTGCGCCTGCGGGGATAGCGGAATAGTAACCGTTGCCGTAGCCGTACATAACATCGTCTTCATCCATCACGTAGCTTGCATTCACAAGAGTAGTGGTGGGGTAGGTTACATACGCCAGACAGTCCATACCACCTGCGCTGGTACGGGTCAGTGCGTCAACAAACAGGTTGTTGTTTCTGCCGCCGCTGGAGCCGTAGCCGATATAGGGAGTACCATTCTGTACAGCGGTCAGAGCTGCACCGTTCAGAGTGCTTGCACCCAGGATAATGTCAGCCTTTGCTGCATCATCGGTGGTGTTGAAGCCCATCAGTTCCATAGCAATGCGGTCATAGTTCCAGTTTGCATTGGATACACGGCTGGAGTACAAGAAGCCGCTGCCGTTGGTGGAGGATGCGCCGGTGATGAATACGGTGGGAGCGCCGGTGATGAACTTTGCTTCGGGAACTCTGTGGTCTACAATACCGTAGCCGGTCAGGATGTAGTCATCTGCAACAGACAGCCATGCGTCGTAGGATACAACGAAGTCGCCGTAGTACTTGCTGGATTCGTCGGTGATCATACCAACGGGAACGCCGGCCTTCAGCAGAGCGTTGATGGCAGCGGTGGAATCTTCGGAAGCGTTGGAGATGATAACATCATCACCCTTTACGCCGGTGAAAGCAGAGGTTACGTCTGCCAGGTATTCCAGACAGTCTTCGTAGTCCATCCAGCTGCCGCAGGTAGCCTTGATGGTCTTGTATGCAGCGGGTTCAGCAACGGTGATGCAGTCAAAGCCGCGGGTTTCGCCGAAGGTGGTGATGCCTTCAGAGTACAGGGTGGGCCAAGTCTGGATGAAGGTACCGTCGTACAGAGCACTGTTGGCAACGGAACGCTTAGCCTGGTACATGGAGATTACCATGGTACCTGCGGGATACTGAACACCGTTATAGGTGAATGCCTTATAGGTAACCAGAATCTGAACGTCGTTTCTGGACAGCCATTCCATCATGTCGGCAGCTGCCTGCAGATTTTCCTGGTTAGTACCGTCCATAGGGATGATGTAGCATTCGGGATAGAAGTTGCCGTTCTGACCTTCGCCGTCAAATTCGGGACGGAACAGATCCATTTCAGCACCTTCTACGTCCTGCTGGTCACAGAACCACTGACCTACCAGTTCGTATGCGTTGGAGTTGAAGTTGGTTACGCCGCGTTCGTAGATCTTGGTCTGTGCGGTGATGTAAGCGATCTTTTCGCCGGCAACATAGTCAGCCTGACCCAGACAGCCATACTGTACCAGACCGGCAGTATCATCGCTGTAAGCGGGCAGCTCAACGGTGTAGGAAACGGTACCGTGGAGCATTGCAAACTGAGGAGTATAAGAGGTAGACATATCGTCCCATGCATCCCAGCCGTAGCCTTCGTACAGATAGTCTCTCTGGGGGATCACATAGGAGTTATAGGAAGCGTTGTTGGCAACAGCAACGATACCCAGTGCTTCACCACCGGTCATCAGGTGTTCTGCCAGCAGGTCATATTCAAAGTTGGGTTCGTGCGGGGGGTCACAGGGTTCGCACTGGAAGGTCTTCACACGACCGTGGAACTCAGTGAAGGAAACGGGGTTGAAGGTACCGATCAGCTTCTGCATATTCTGGGTTTCAGAAGTGGTCTGGAAAGAGTTGTCACGGTTCAGGTCATAACCGTTGGAGGCGGTACGGGTTACGTATTCACGACCTTCCACGTTTTCTTCGGGAACCAGAATGAAGAATACATCTTCCAGCATAGCGTCAACGTCAACGGTGATGATTTCCTGTTCGTAGAACTTGTCCAGGTCCACGATACCGGAAACACTGTTGCCAGCCTTCAGATAACCGAGGTAAGTCGCAGTGTCCTTTACCAGATCAGGTACCAGAACACCGTCTGCTTCCAGTTCAGCTGCCAGCTGTGCTTCGCCTTCTGCGGTAAAGCCGGTCAGGGTGTTGTATTCCATGATACCGTCATCTGCAGCGGCTTCCAGCAGCATCCAGCCGAAGTTCAGAATACCGTCAGCAGCGGCAACTTCGTTTGCGTGGATGTTGGAGTACATCACGGGAACGCGCAGATCGTCGTACTTACCGGCTTCGATAGCAGCCAGAGTTTCGGTGGGCTTGGTTTCGGCAGCCACGGTAAATGCCAGCCATTCCTGTACGGAGGAAGCATCGTCAGCAACGATCAGGTAAGGCATATCCATGGGTTCGTAAACATCACCGGAGGACTGACCCATAGAGAAGCGTTCCACATACAGGTCGGTTTCTGCAGCGGCAAAGTCTACCATTGCATCGATATCGGCATAGATTTCCGTCATAGTGTGGAAATCGTCATAGGGAGCGATCTTCACTTCCACGCCGCCCAGTTCTTCTTCACCGGCAGCAGCGGTCAGGATGAACCAGCCGCAGGCATCCAGATAGGAGCCGCCGTTGGCATGAGGAGCGGAATAATCGGGAGTATTTCTGCTGTAGAAATAAGAATCGTTGGAGAAGGTAGCTACAACGTAGGTCTGTTCGTCAACGGTTTCCACAGTGGTAACAACATCACTGAAGAAATTCTTGCCGTTGGTAGCCTTCCAGGTATCCAGAGTGACACCTTCACAGTCGATGTCGATCTGGTTCGGATACTTTTCAGCATCGTTGTAGGGCTTGTCTTCGTTACGGGTCATGGTCCAGGTAACGTCAGCGGGATCCACTTCACCTTCCACGGGAATCATTACCTTGTAGGAACGTGCTTCGGACAGGGAGATCATGTCTTCGCCGTTTTCGGAAATGTTCTCGAAGGTACCGGTGAGTGCTTTTTCTTCGGCAACAGCTGCGTCTGCCATAGCGACAGCAGGCATTGTCTGGAGTGTCATGGCAAGCAGAAGCATTGCACTGACAGTCTTGAGGAATCTGCGGTTCATTGTCTTACTCCTTTGAGATTGTATAAAATGTATACAGTGTAGATTATACCACTATCCTGTTGCAAATGCAATAGGTATCCATTATTATCCGTGAATTAAAAAATATTTTGTTCATTTTTCGTAAAAAAGCTGAATATATACAACTCCAAGATATCCATATACGAAAAGCCTGCATCAGGAGGAACAAAAAGCAAAACCGTCCCCGGTATGGGAAACGGTTTGTGATGTCTGTCAGCTGATATGCATTTTTCCGTGGAATGCGCCGTCTCTGCCTTTGTCCGCTTCCGCTCTTGCTGCGGAAAAAGCCAGCAAAGGGATCCCTTTGTCCACTGTATTTCTGTAGATGGTTTCCATATCATTCAGATGGGGCTGGGACATATTGATGCCGTACAGTCCCGGCAGGCTGCATAAAGTCCCGATATAATGATCCCCTCTGCCGCAGAAGTGGACAGCACCGCCGCCGAAATGCTCCAGCAGTTTTCCGTCATAGGGTGCGGCAAATTCCCTGTACAGGGCAGGCGACAGATTCATGGCACTGTCGTTGCGCAACAGAATTCTGCCTCTGTGCCGCAGGATCCCCCAGTGCACATTCATTTCCGCCGTACAGGGGAACAGCCGGAACCATCGTTCCATGAATGCGGTATAGGCATCCGTCAGCAGGGAGAGCATGGCGTGTACCAGCTCCGGTTCTTCGTACATGGCAATGAACATATCGCATCCCCACAGCAGTTCGCAGATGTCCAGCGGTCCCTGCAGGTCAGGGTGATAGACAGATACATATTTTTCAATCTTCGGATAGCGGGAAAACACTTCTCTGTACAGCTCTCCGCAGGCAAAAACCCGCTCTCCGAAACCGTTTTCCAGATCGGGCATTCCTTTTTCCACCAGAGAACGGATCACTTCCGTATCGTTGAAGGCTTTAGTGGTAGGCAGTGTGTTGAGCTGGGGCGGCATCTCAAAAATCTCCGCTCCGAACAGTGAGGAAAGAATACCGGTACCGTAATTGGCACGGACAGCCAGATTGGCGTGGGGACTGTTCAGCGCCCCGGACACCTCCAGCAGCTGTGCGGTCAGCATGGCTTCAAAATCGTTCAGTGCATCGTTGATGGGAACCCGCTTCATGGCGATACCGGGTACAGAGCGTACTTTCCGCACCGGACGGAACAGCTCCTCCCGATTCTCCCCATACAGGAAACTATGCCACTGCGCCGCAAAATCCTCCTCGGTTTCCGGATCGATCCGTTTTTCTATATCTTCCAGCAAAGCCAGTGTTTCCGGTTTCAGGTGCAGCATGGTTCTATCCCCTTTCTTTTTTTCCAGTATACCATGGTTTCCGGCAAGATGCAAGTGTTTTTTCAGATCCTCCGGAAACGGCTTGACGAAAAATCTCCCAGCTGTTATAATATATAGGACAAATACCCTCATACAAGGAGGAATTGCTTATGAAATCCATCCGGAAAGCACTGCTTGCAGGCATTCTGCTTGTCACCACCGGTATGCTTGCGGGCTGCGGAGGTGCTGTCTCTGCGCCTGCGGAAGAAACTACGCCCGCTGTGCCCAGGGACTATGAAGACCCCAGTGACCGTGACACCATTCTGCGGATCCACCCGGAACAGAGGCTGGGCACGATCGACAACAAGCTGTCCAACATGAATATGTGGAACTACAAAACCTACTGGAGCGGCAGCTTCTCTGCAAAGTATTTTGAAAACATCTATCCCTTTGTGGAAGAAATGCAGTTCATGACGGCAACCGGCGGCGAGGCTTCCCGGGATCTGTTCAAAGACCCATCAGACCGCTCCGTACTGGATGATTATGATTTCGCACCACTGGTCACTGCCTGCCGGAATGTGGTGGAACAGGGACTGATACCTGTGGTCAAAACCGGTAATGTACCTCAGAAATATTCCACTGTCAATACCACTGGTACCTTCGGTGTCAATATGTATCCGCCGGATGATTACAATGTCTACTATAACTATATCCGGGCAATGGTGCAGACCATGGTGGACAATTTCGGTCTGGAGGAAGTCCGCACATGGCGCTGGGGCTGCTTCACGGAATATGAAAACGGCGACTGGTTCCAGGGTACCTGCGAAGATTACTGCAAAATCTACGACTACACGACTGCCGCCATCCAGAGTGTGCTGGGCTTTGACATCCGCATCGGCGCACACAGCATGACCTGTTCCGATGGTCTGTGGGATGAACGGGAATTTATCGAGCACTGCATCAGCGGCACCAATTACTGCACCGGTGAACAAGGTACCCGGCTTACCTACCTTGCCGCTTCCTATTATGACAACAAAATGAGCGAGCTTTCCAACCGTACCTCCCGGCTGACCAGTACCATCAATGTGCTCCGGGACAAGGTGAACCAGTCTGTTGAAGCTGCGCTGGCGTCCGGCATCCCCGAAGCCCATCTGGACGAGCTGGGAATCACCTCCATCTATTACGGTATAGACGAAGGACGGATCCTCGCCGGTTCTAAAGGTGCTTCCGCCGCTGATCTGACCGAACGGATCGTGGGACATACCAAGCAGGCTGCCTACGACGCCATGATTCTGGATCAGATGGTGGAGAACGATATCGCCTACTTCTCCGCATGGGCATACCATACCGGATACTTTACCGGTCTGCCCACCGTATCCTATCATACGGCAAGCGAGTTTTACAAAATGGTCGGTACCACACAGATAGAAACCACTGTGGAACGGTATGTAGAGAATTCCAAATTCCCCCGTACCCAGGATGCACTGGCATCCGTGGATGAAAACGGTATCGTTTATGCCATGGTCTACGATTTCGGTGACGATCTGAATGAGCGGGACAAGGACACCAATGTGGGCAACTCTATTCATCTGCTGATGGATATGGACTGCACAAAGGCAAAGATCACCTTCTCCTGGATCAACGATGACTCCAACTTCTTTGACGAATGGGTGGCGGACTATGAAGCTGCCGGCATCAAAAAGACGGATTTCAGCTGGTCTCCCGACAGTACCCAGCTGCCGGGCAATCTCACCACCGAAGCCGCACGCAGTGTATTCAACCGCAATCTGAGCAGCGGTTCCGATTATGAACAGTGCGCCATTCTGAAGAAGGAATCCGTGGAAGTACCCGTTTCCGGCGGTGAACTTTACTACCACATTCCTCTGGAACCCAACTCTGTTGTATTTTTGAAGATCGAACCTATCGAATAAGCATAACGAAAAGACCCCCTGCACAGGAGGTCTTTTTTTGTCACAGAGAAGCAGGATGTACCATATACCGGTGTACAATATTCAGATCTTCTTCCATATCAAGCCCATGGGAACCGCAGCCGCCATCGATTTCGTGACAGCCGTGATCCATGGCAAAACCCACCAGGGTATCATGTCCCTGCCAGTGGGTCTTGATCATTTCGGAAAACATGGCAAAGGCGGCAGCATTGGCACGCAGTTCTCCCAGAGATTCTATGGATTCCGGACCGGTCTTGTGCATGACAGAGTCGTAATTGCCGTTGTATACCACCACGAAATCGTATTCGTCCCGGAGGATGATCTCGGCAGCTTTGGCGTTGACTTCATCGATATTGCTGTATACAAAATAGTCCATATCCCGTTCCAGGAAAATCTTCCCCAGACTGCACTGTCCATACGCCACAATCACCGGTTTCTTTCCGGCACGGAGCAGGGCATCAAACAGGGTATCGATCCGGATCACGGGCTTGTCGTACTTCTGAATGCCGTGTACCGCAGGCTGAGCACCGGTATACATGGTACCGAAGCAGACCGGGGTGACGGAAGGCATCACGGTACAGAAGGGGCATTCCAGCTCTGTACGTTTGATAACAGCAGACAGCAGCTGGGGATACTTTTCGTACACCCACTGAGCGATGGCATCGGGATTGTACATGAAAATCCGGTCTGCCTTTCTGCCCTGCAGCTTTTCATCCACATAAGCACAGAGCGCATCCAGCGGTTTGGCGGCGTTTGCAGGTGCTTCGATACCCATGGCATAAGCCAGCGCACCGCAGAGGGTATCCAGAGAATGGGTATTGGGCATAGTTTTCCTCCTTGTATGTATGCAGTTACAATATTTACAAATCAGAGAATGCCTCTGTCCAGTGCCGATTCGATAAATTCCGCAAAGAGAGAATTGGACCAGGCAAACCAGGCACGGGTGAACTCTGCCGGATCGTCGGCGTCAAAACCTTCGTGCATATAACCAGTGTCCGCATCGGTGGTGACAAGGGTATCGATCAGTGACCGGATTTCTTCGGGATCCAGTGCAGTCAACCCCTGCATGGACAGTGCGATATGCCAGATATACCCTTCCGGTGTGTGAGGACTGCCCACGCCTTTTGCCGCCTTGCCGGTGTAGTAGAAGGGGTTATCTTCACTGAGAATAAACCGGCGGGTATTCAGATATACCGGATCATCCGGTGCGCAGAAGCCCAGATACGGTGCGGAAAGCAGGCTGGGCACATTGGCGTCGTCCGCCAGAATGTGATTGCCGAAGCCGTCCGTCTCGCAGGCGTACATTTTCCCGTATTTCGGATGGATCACAACACTGTACATGGCGATACCGTGTTCGATCTCTTCCCGGAGTTTTCCTATCTTTTTCACCATATCGCCGATCCGCTTTTCATCGCCGCCGGCTGACGGATATGCCGCAAAAATCTCCTCAAGCTGCCGGAGGGAAACAACGGCAAACATATTGGAAGCGGTGGGATAACCGAAAGTACAGCTGTCATCGCTGGGACGGAATCCTGACCAGGTCATGCCGGTATAGTTCACCGGATATCCTCTGCCTTCGTTGTGGAGCGTATCGATCCAGCGGCAGTCGGGACGGTCAAAGTAATAGGAAGACTTTTCCATGTGGTGCTGTTCGGTAATCCACAGATCCACGATGATCTCCACAGCGGCAACAAATTTTGCATCAAATATGCTGTCATCCCCGCAGGCTTTCCAGTACAGATACGACAGACGGATGGGGTAACACAGGGAGTCCACCTCATACTTCCGTTCCCACACCCAGTCATTGGCAACAGGGCGGTCGTCCACATAATGGTGTCCGGTAGGTGCCAGATTGAAGGAGTTGGCATAGGGATCCTCTCTGACATAGAACATCTGCTTTTCGATCAGCCCACGCAGAAGAGAACGGATTTCCGGATCGTCCTTTGTCAGAGGCAGATACTGGGTCACCTGTGCGGTGGAGTCACGGAGCCACATGGCGGGAATGTCCCCGGTATACAGGAAGGTGGAGCCGTCCGGCAGAATTTCCGCGGTGGTTTCCAGGGTGTTTGGGTAACAGTTGCGGTAGAGTTTTTCCAGTTTGGGATATTTCTTCAGCTTTGCGGCCACCTCTTCAATATGGGCGGTCACGGAGGCGGGAATATTTTTCATGGGTAAGGATCCTTTCCACTCTATATACTTCTTTCTGCATTATAACACAGAAACCGGGAAAGCACAAGGTTTTCCGCCGGGATTTATGCCGGAAATCTGTCCGGGATGTTTTCTTTTATATTGTAAAACCGTACAGGATATGGTATACTGAAAATAACGAAAATTTTGGAAGGAGATGCTCCATGCGAATCAATGGTTTTCTCCTGCTTGCAGTCTGTGCCCTGCTTCTCTGCTGTACCGGCTGTCATGAAGCACCTGATGTCACCAAGTCCCCAACGGAAACCGCAGCCGTCTCTCTGGAAAGACTACCGGAAAAACAGGTCACCTTTGTCTCCGGCACCACATTCTCCGGCAGAAAACGTCCGGCTGTAACCGATATCTCCGGCGGATACGATATTGCCGCCATGCCCGTTCTGGTCATCGATACGGACACAGGGCGGGATGTGGAATCCAAAGAAGAATATGTGACCGCTTCCCTCTCTCTGTACGGCTGTGAGGAAAAATATATTCTGGAAGAAGTTCCTGTGGAGATCCGGGGACGGGGCAACAACTCCTGGACATATCCGAAAAAATCCTATAAATTCAAGCTGACGGAAAAAGAAAACATTCTGGGACTGGCATCGGGCAAAGAACGGATCTGGTGCCTGCTGGCCAACCAGTGTGATATGTCCCTCCAGCGGAACCTGGTTTCCTTTGAGTTCTGCCGGTATATGAGCGGGATCGACTGGTCTCCCGCCTGCACGCCGGTAGAAGTTTACCTGAACGGCGACTACCGGGGTGTCTACCTGCTGATCGAAGAAATCAAGGTTTCCGGTGACCGGGTGAACATTGCCGGCACGGATCCGGATGCGCTGGACACGGGATATCTTGTGGAGATGTCCAATTATGCCGAAGGAGATGCCGTGTTCCACGTAAACGACAGAGCCTATATGGTGCAGAGTGATCTTTCCGCTGACCGGAAAATCAAACAGCAGCAGCTTGCCTGGATCCGGAGTTATATTGCAGATGCGTATGATGCGCTGGCATCCGGCGACCGTGTCAAAGCCGAGGAATACATCGATCTGGATTCCCTTTTGGCGGTATATCTGGTAGAAGAAACGGTGCTGAATCTGGACTCCCAGTGGGACAGCTTCTATATGTACAAGGATGCCGGCGGAAAATTGACTTTCGGACCTGTATGGGATTTTGATCTGACCATGGGCAATGCGGACGACGGTTCCGATAATCCCTGTCAGATCTTCGTAGGCAACGGCAGGGGCAGCGGCAACAGTTATGATTCCTGGTTCGGACTGGCTATGTCTGCCCCGTGGTTCCGGGAAATGGCAGCGGAAAAGTGGACGGAAATATACGACAGCTTTGTACAGATGCCCGCTTTTATCCGGGACGAAGCGCAGCTCGGTATGGAATCCTACATCCGCAATTTTGAAAAGTGGCCGATTTTCGGGCAGAAGCAGAACCGGGAAACCGGCACCATTCTGAAACTGAAGAACTACGAAGAGCACTACACCTATCTGGCAGACTGGCTGGACACCCGTATTGCCTGGCTGGACGGGCTGTTCCGGGATCCCGCCTTTGTGACGGAAGGAAAAGGTCTGGACGCCGGTATCGTAAACCGGAACCGCATTGAAGAAGCCCAGAAATCTGTTCTGAATGTCCGGGACAATTATTTTGTCATCACAAAATCTGTAGATTTTTCTTCCCTTGAGGCACCGGAAGGCTTCCCGGGGGAAGGGGCTGAGAATCTCTTTGACAACGAAAAGCATACCAAATACTGTACAGATGCCCATGAGATCACGGTAACTTTCCGCCTGAAGGAAGCAAAGGTACTGGGTGCCTATATGCTGCGTACCGCCAATGATACCGCAGAATATCCCTCCCGGAACCCGGACAGCTGGACGATCCGGGCAAGTCACGATGGGGAAAACTGGGAGACCCTCTTTGTCACCGGGGATGAACCGGGTCTGCTGTACGATGTCAATCACGGCTGGTTCGGCTTCACGCTGGACAATGACACAGCATACGAATGGTACAGCTTCACCTTCACGGAACCGGGTACTTTTCAGCTGTCGGAACTGTGGTTGGGTGAGCCGAAATAACAACACAAAATCCCTGCGGTACAGCATACTGCAGGGATTTTTTTGTTCCTGTATTCATTTTTCCACAACAGCGAGGAAAATGGAATTGTCACTGCCCCAGGCTTCACACCCCTTTGGCTGCATCCATTCCGCTGCCATCACCACTGCTTTGTTTTCCGTTACGGAAGTCACACCGAAATTACCCAGTCTGGCACCTCTTTCACCCACAAGAACCGTTTCCGTCTCACGGCAGAGCATCATGTTTTCCACTTTGGCCGCAAACAGCGGTGCTCTGTGCCGGAATACATGATCGTTGTCCGCTCCCCGGCGTGTATACACCAGATACAGATCGTCCCCCAGCGTCAGCCAGTGCTGCTGGGTGTTGTAATTGTCCAGCAGGCTTCCGTCCGACCAGCGCCACAGATGAAGATCCGTATAGTGCAGTCCATCGGTACTTTTCGCAGCACATCCGCACTCGTCATTCCGAAGGGTCATGTAATACACACCTTTGTGGTACACAAGCGAAGGTTCGTACAGTCCCCTGCCGATGGTCATGGTCAGTGGATTTCCCATTTCCAGCATGGTAAGCGTTTCCCCGTCAAAGGCGCACCGCAGAACCATGGAGGACATAAACGGACTGTCTCCCATGCTGTAATACACCGGGACAAGCAATTCCCCGTTTTCCAGTTCCACGCTCTGCCCGCTGCCGTTGCCGCATCTTTCATACCCTTCCGGCATATCCAGAAACCGCATGGAGGTAAAACATCCGGCAGCCGGATCCCATACACTATAAAAAGTTCGTCTTGTTTTCCCGCTGGGATGCATGGCACCCGGTTCATAATCCGCTGTATGTCCCAGAAGCAGGATCTTACCTGTTTTCCGGTGCAGCATGGGCGTAGCGTCACACCCCACCGTAAGATGACCTTCTTTTTCCAGCGGCGCAAGTCCTTCCTGCGGAACAAAATCACTCCAGGTTCTTCCACCGTCACGGCTGACCGAAGCAAGAAGTCCGGAAAACAGATCACTCCCTGCGATATTCAGATACTGTGCCGTGGCGACAGCGATATCCGGCGCAAAACAGCACCGTGCGTGTACCAGACATCTCTCTCCGTCAAAACCGCTGCGGACGGCATATACCGACTGCTTCATGACCGATACCTCCCTGTATGGAAAAAGCCCGCCCGTCGGCAGACCCACATTAAATTCAGTATAGCATAAACCACAGGGGTTTGTAAAGACAATTATGAATATTTTTTGCTTTTCTGTTTTTTACCCAAAAAGATATTGTATTCTTTTGCTAAATTACCAGTTGATTTTCCGAAATTTCTGTGCTATACTATAGGCACAACAGAAAGAGAGGTACAAACCCATGTACAACTAAAGTACAAGGCTTTACCCGAAGGTGAGTAGCTATAAATAAAGCGTTTTGATCGGATTGCCGGGAAAGACACGACGGTGTGACGTTTTATATATAGGTAAAACTCCAAGTTTTTGCCAGGAAGCAGATCGATAGACGATCGATATTAAGAGATGATTTGAAAGATTCATACTCGGCAATAAGTGAAGACCTTCCCAAGAAAAGCCTGGTGACTCACAATTCGCCCTCTGCAGTACCAAAAACCAAAACAGAAACGGTTCTCGTTAGAGAAGAAGGATCAGAAGTGTTTTGAAGGATTGAAGGAAAGCGCAGACGGCAGACCGAAAGAAAGAGAGGATTACAAAAGATGTTAGATATCAAGAACCACAAGTGACCCTCGGCTGTGTTTTGTAAAGAAAGAACATGGTCGGGGGTCACTGTAATTTTTTTGTTTTTTTGCACCGGAGACGGTGTTTTTTTGTCTTGTCAGCAAAAAGGAACTCCCTTTTTACAGAGAGTTCCGAAATTTGTTTTCTCTTTACACCATATCCGGAATGGGTGCGTCGATGGTGGCTGCGATGATTTCGGATGCTTCGTCGATCAGCGCTTTGGTGTGGGTTGCCATACAGGTAGCCCGCAGCAGGCATTCCCCTTCCGCACAGGCAGGAGTGATAACCGGATTCAGATACACGCCGTTGTTGTAGATCATGCGTGCTCTGGTCAGGGTGTTTTCTTCGGTATATGTATAAATGGGTACGATGGGCGTATCGGCTTCGATGATCTTGACATCTCTGTCCTTCAGGCACTTACGGAAATAAGAGCTGATATCAGACAGATTGGTCACGATTTCGGGATGTGCCTTCAGATGACGGAGCGCCGCCAGAGCCACAGCTGCGGAAGCCGGGGTGATGGATGCGGAGAAGATAAAGGGACGGGATACGTGCTTTACATATTCCACCACTTCTGCGGATGCCGCCATGTAGCCGCCCAGAGAAGCCAGAGACTTACTGAAAGTACCCATGTAGATATCCACCTGATCTTCCAGACCAAAATGGCTTGCAGTACCGCGGCCGCCCTTACCGATCACACCCAGTGCATGGGCATCGTCTACCATCACACGTGCACCGTACTTCTTGGCCAGTGCGCAGATTTCCGGCAGCTTGGCAATGTCGCCGCCCATGGAGAACACGCCATCGGTAACGATCAGACAGCCTCTGTTTTCCGGCACCTTCTGGAGCTGTTTTTCCAGGTCTTCCATATCGGCGTGCTTGTACATCAGCATCTTGCCGAAGCCCAGACGGCAGCCGTCATAGATGGAGGCATGGTTTTCTCTGTCACAGATCACACAGTCGTGGATCCCTACAAGAGCACTGATGATCCCCAGATTGGACTGGAACCCGGTGGAGAAAGTCATAACGGCTTCCTTACCTACAAATTCAGCCAGTTCCGCTTCCAGCTCCAGATGCATCTGGAGAGTACCGTTGAGGAAACGGGAACCGGAGCAGCCTGTACCGTACTGTTCGATGGCCTTGATACCGGCTTCCATGATTTCGGGATTGGTGGTCAGTCCCAGATAGTTGTTGGAACCCAGCATGATCCGGCGCTTGCCTTCCATGACTACTTCAATATCCTGACGGGTTTCCAGGGCATGGAAATACGGGTATATGCCTTTTTCTTTTGCATCGTCCACACGGGAACGTTTTCTGCATTTTTCAAAAATATCCATCCGAAACTACTGTCTCCTTGTTGAAAATTATATTGTTCGGAAAGTAATCAACTGTTTACTGTAATCCCCTCCCTATTATAGTACAAATCCATGAGTTTGTCAATGGTTAACGACAATTTATCGTCTGATTCCATAAAATCACTTGCCAAAATCCGGATAGAATGCTATAATAAAACAATACCACTCAAGGGAGCACTCGTTTATTATGAAAAAAAAGTATCTGTCACTTCTGACAGTGATTCTCGCTTTCGTGTTTCTGACAGCCTGCGGCTCTTCTGGCGATCCGTATGCCGGGGTTCCGAGAATTCCCATTGTGGGAGAGGGAGCACCGGAATATGTCATCATCCGTGGAGACAGTGCCGATGATGCGGATGTAAAAGCGGCTCTGCTTCTGCGGAATTATCTGAAAAACTGCGGTATAGAGCTTGCCATCACCACCGACTGGGAAAAGAATGCCGTTTCCGATTACGAGATTGTTGTGGGAGAAAACCTGCGGGCGGAAAATGACCCCGGCATGACCATAGATCCTAAAACCCTCGGAAACGAAGGCTGGTATATCAAGGTTTCCGGTAAGCGGATCTATCTGGGAGGCGGTTCTTCCGCTGCAACCGCAGACGCCGTGGAAGCGTTTCTGACGCAGTTCTTCGGCTACACGGGGGATCCCGAAGCCCCTGCGGTGCTCACGGAAGTTTCCATTCCGGAGACCTTTGAGTATATCGAAAAACAGACCTTCCCCCTTACAGCCGTCATGGTGGACGGGCGGGATCTCCGGGAGTTCGCCATCACCTGGAACGAATCTCTCGGTTCCTATCACGCCAAATCCATCGGCGCAGCTCTGCAGGAATCCCTGTACGAAATCTGCGGGATCTGGCTGGAAATGTATGAAGAAGCAGAATGGAACGGTCCGGCTTTTCGTCTGGAACGGGATCTGCAGGACACAAGCGGCACTTTCCGCATCACTGTGAAAGAGGGTGATCTGGTCTGCACTGCCGCACTGCCGGAAGATGTGGAACGTGGATGCAGTATGTTTCTGACAAACTGTATCGGGAATGCGGAAGGAGAGCTCGTCATGAACGCAGATTTTACCTACACCTACGATGTTTCTACCGTATATTATAAGGACTTCGGTGCCGTGGGGGATGGTGTGACCAATGATATTGCCGCCATCGCTGATGCCCATGCTTATGCCAACAGCCGCGGACTGCCGGTAAAGGCGGAAGAAGGTGCGACTTACTACATTTCCGATGTGGAAAGCACCGTCAATATCATGACTGACACCGACTGGACCGGCGCAAACTTTATCATTGACGACCGGAATGTTCCCTACGATCTGCGGGGACTGAGCATCTTTACAGTGGCTGCCTCCAAGTCTTCCTATTCCGTAACGGACAAGCTGACTACACTGGACAGAGACCAGACCAACATCGGTCTTACCTTCCCGGAAGACTCCATTCTGGTTCTGACCGATACCAACACAAAGCGTTATATCCGCTGGGGTGTCAACGCCAATACAGGTTCCAACCAGACCGATCTGATCGTGGTGGATAAAGAAGGCAACATCGATATGCGTGCTCCCCTGATCTGGGACTATGAAACCGTAACCGATGCCAAAGTCATTCCCATGGATGAAAAACTTCTGACCCTGAAAGGCGGTACCTTCACCACCATCACCGTAGACTCCGAGTCCCAGCCCAAGTATTACAACCGGGGGATCAATGTCCGCCGTTCCAATGTGGTCGTGGACGGACTGGTGCATTATGTGGAAAACGAAGGGGTTGACGGTGTGTCCTACGGCGGTATCCTGATCGTACAGGACTGTGCCAATGTGACCGTAAAAAACTGCGTCTTCACCCCTCACAGAACCCACTGGTATCTGCTGGAAAACGGAGAACGGTTCTCTCAGGGTACCTACGACACCACACCCACCCGTGCGGTGAACCTGACCTTCGAGAACTGCTCCCAAACGGTGGATATTCTGGACAGTGCCTACTGGGGTATTATGGGATCCAACTTCTGTAAGAACATGGTGCTGAAAAACTGCTCTTTCTCCCGGTTTGATGCCCACCAGGGGGTAGCCAATGTAACCATCATCGGCTGTAAACTGGGATATCAGGGGCTCAATGCCATCGGTATGGGTACACTGCTGGTGGAAGACACCACCCTGTACGGCAGTTCCATGATCAATCTCCGCGCCGACTACGGTTCCACCTGGGAAGGGGAAGCCATTATCCGGAACTGTACCTGGATCCCCAACAAAGGACAGACCCTGACCGGCCGGTATTCCGTATTCAGCGGTACGTATACACCTTTTCATGATTTTGGTTATCCCTGCTATATGCCCGAAAAAGTTACCATTGAGGGACTGCGGATCGAAGATTCCAACGCCGCCGACTCTTATCCGGGCATCTACCTCTTTGACAAATTCAACGGCGACTACATAAACGATACGTATGCCGAAAAAGTGGCGAAAGAAGGATATCCCTATCAGACAACAAAGGAAATCACCATCAGCGGTTTCTCCTCTGCCAGCGGCAAGGACTGGAATCTGACCGCCAATACATATCTGTTCAGGGATCTGACTGTAAATGATCTGGATCCGTAAACGGGAGGTTTTATGACATTCTGGAAATCATGTATGAAAGCAGCCGCTGCCATTTTGGCGGTGCTCTGTCTGACTTCCTGTGAGGAAAGGATCTTCACGGTGGACATTCTTGCCCAGGGAGAAGGCGGTGCCGTCATTGTGGGGGACGCTTTGCAGAAGGTTCCGTGGGGCAGTGATGTATCCTTTGAAGTATCGGTGCCGTCGGGGGAATCCGTGGTACAGGTATTTGTGGACGATGTTCTGACAAACGACTACATTCTGGAAGAGAATATTCTCACACTGACAGAACAGAAAGCTCCCGCCACGATACGGATCGTTGCCGGAAATCCGGATAAAAAGGTGTACTGGGAAGCCGATGCCATGAGCAAATCCGGCGGTATGATCCGTTCCAATGTCACAGACGGTGCCGTGGCGGAGGGTTCCATGATCACCCTGACAGCCATTCCCTACGAAGGTGCGGAATTTCTCGGCTGGACAGAACGGTATTCCATCACTTCCAACGGCAAAATTCTCTCCTACGAAGAACAGGTAACGGTAGAGATCAACGATTTCGCCTTCATTATCGCCAATTTCGATACCAGCGGCATGCCTAAGGAAGAAGAAAAACCGACCAGTACCACCGCACCGGTATACCGCGGCGAGAATACCTATACCATCTACTATCACATCAACGGCGGAAATCTGCTGGCGGATGACAAGGTAGCTGTGGAAACCACCTTTGACACCTCCTACTGGTCCATGCCGGTAGCCAGAGAAGACGACGGTACCTTCCAGCGGGACGGCTATA
>JAFZET010000462.1 GCA_017560565.1 Clostridia bacterium
ATCGAAACACACTATCGTGAAGTAGACAATATGTCCCGGCAGATGCGTGGGTGGAGACACGATTACCGAAATCACATTCAGGTAATGAAAGCATATGCTGCATCGGGTGATATGGATGCCATACAAAGCTATCTGGATTCGCTGGAACAGGACCTCACAACCGTGGATACCGTCATCAAAACCGGCGACAGGATGACCGATGCTATTCTAAACAGCAAGATTTCCATCGCGCGTACAAAGCATATTGATGTGATTGCCGATGCCAACATTCCGGTGGAACTGGGACTGTCGGAGGTTGATCTGTGTATCATCATCGGAAATCTGTTCGACAATGCCATCGAAGCCAGCATGACTCTTCCGGAGGACAAGCGGCAGATCCGGGTATACATGGAAGTGAAAAACACACAGCTTTACATCTCTTTCACCAATTTCACAGCGCAGGTGAAACAGATGAAGATCGGCAATCGTTTTGCATCCACCAAAGGTGACGGTCACGGACTGGGACTTCTGCGGATGGACAACATCGTAGAACGGCTGGGCGGTTACCTGAACCGGAACAGTGAAGATGGCGCGTTTACTACGGAAATCCTGCTGCCGGTGAGTGGAAAAATGGAATAGACACTGCAATTCATCCCCCGAAAATAACGATTCATCCCCGGATTTACACAAGTCCGGGGATTTGTGATATGATAGACTCACATCAAAGGAGGTTTTCATTATGATTGCCATTAAGAAGAAAAGAAAAAAAGTGCAGAAACCGAAATACAAAATGCCGGCCTGCATCGTATTTATGGCCAAACTCGCGCTGAAGCATGAGCCGATGATCCTGTGGGGCGGGTTGATTATGACAGCACTGGCGATAGTACAGAATCTGGTAAATTTGTTTATCTCACCGATGGTTCTGCGTGCGGTTGAACAGAAGGTTCCGGTGGGTGAGCTGATCGGAACGATTGGGCTAATGATCGGACTGCTGATTGTCATAAACTGTGTCAATACCTATATCAGTGGTGTAGACGGCTACCGAAAGATTACACTTCGCGTTGCAGTGGGGGCATTGATCAACGACAAATGCGCGACTACATCCTACTGTAATGTGGAAAGCAAAGAATTCAATAAACTCAAGGAGAAAGCGGGAACCTGTACCAGCAGCAATTCTTCCGCTGCGGAATCCATCTGGGGAACCCTGTTCGGTCTGCTGCGGAATATCGCCGGATTCATTATCTACATACTGCTTCTGACCAATGTTGAACCGATTCTGCTGTTGATTATGCTTGCCACCACCATTCCCGGGTACTATCTGAACAAATACATCGGCGGCTGGGAATACAGGCACAGAGAGGAATCTGCTGATATAGAGCGTGCCATTAGCTGTACCACAGTTGCTGGTGAAATAGACGCAGCAAAGGATATTCGCATCTTTGGAATGCGTTCGTGGTTTGAGTCCATATTTACTTCATCCATGCGGCTTCTCCACGCATTTCACATGAGAGCAGCGAGAGTTTATATTTGGAGCAACATTGTTGACATTGTTTTGACCTTCCTGCGCAACGGTATCGCCTATTTTTATCTGATCAATATGGTTATTGATGGTGGTATGGCAGCATCAGAATTTCTGCTGTATTTTTCTGCTGTCGGGGGATTTACCAGCTGGGTATGGGGCATTCTGTCCGATTTTGCCAACCTGCACAACAAGTGTCTCGATCTTTCCAATGCCATTGAGTGTATCCGGTATCCGGAACCGTACAAATTTGAAGACGGCGATCCGGTTCCCTGCGAAAACAACCGTCCGGCGGAAATCCAACTGGAAAATGTGTCCTTCCGGTAACCGGGAGCGGAGGAAGATACACTGAAAAACGTGAATCTTACTCTGCGGACGGGTGAACGACTGGCGATTGTCGGTCTGAACGGTGCCGGAAAAACCACCCTTGTGAAGCTAATCTCCGGTCTGTATGATCCTACGGAAGGTCAGGTGACATGGAACGACGTTGACATCCGTACTCTGAATCGCCGGGAATATTACGAAAAGTTTTCCGCCATTTTTCAGGAGCTGACCACCATTCCCGGCAGTCTGGCCGTTAATGTAGCCGCTTCGGAAACTGACATCGATATGGATAAAGTGAAACGCTGCGTAGCTCAGGCAGATCTGGCGGCGAAGATTGAATCTCTGCCGAATGGATACGAAACCACACTCAACCGTGAAGTATATGAAGATGCGGTGGAACTGTCCGGTGGTGAAAGACAGAGGCTGATGCTGGCACGGGCACTGTACAAGGATGCGCCTGTCCTGCTGTTGGATGAGCCGACTGCCGCCCTTGACCCCATTGCAGAATCCGAAATCTACCGCAAATACAACGACATGACTGCCGGGAAAAGTGCCGTTTACATTTCCCATCGGCTTGCATCTACCCGTTTCTGCGACCGGATCATTCTGATCGAGAACAACACCATCGCGGAAGAAGGCACCCATGAGGAACTTCTGGCTCTCGGCGGACGGTATGCCGAGCTGTTCGAAATTCAGAGCCGGTATTACCGTGACGATTATCATCCCGAGGAAAAGGAGGCGTGAGACATGAGAAAGAAAAATGAAAAGCAGATGACAGCGAAGGAAGTCTGTTCTGTAACCCTGCGTGGATTCAGAATGCTGTACCGGATGCAGCCGAAAGCCATTCTCACCAGTGTGATCCTCGCTATATGGAGCGCCCTGACACCATATGTGGGCATCTCCTTCTCCGCGCAGATCATTGATGAGCTGGCTGGTAGTCGTAATCCGGAAAGACTGTGGTCGCTGGTTCTCCTGACACTCGGTTCTGCTGCGATCATTTCGCTGATCGGTGCTCTGCTCAGCCGTTGGAACGATGCAGAAAGCGAAAAAATAGGGTCATCATACCATCATCTGTTTGTTGCGAAAAATCTGGACATGGATTTTGTTCGTGTCGATGATCCGGAAACCCATAAAATGCTCGATACCATTGAGCAGAACGCCGCGGGCGGTGGTTGGGGACTCTTTAAGATTCGGAGAAACTTGAATTCCATTATTTCTCCTATTTTTTCAATTTTGGGTGGCATTGTACTGACTGTCACTCTCTTTACCAGACGTGTGCCGGAAAGTGCGGGCAGATGGACGATTCTGGATAATCCGCTGTTTCTCGTCGGAATCATTGCTGTCATGGTTGCTGTTCCCTGTGTGTCCTCCCTCATCAACAACAAAGTCGGTACATATTATGCAAAAAACAGCGGGAATCACAATCTTACCAATCGTCTGTTCGGATGGTTTGGATTCATGGGGCATGACAAGAGTGCCGCTGCCAATATGCGTATGTACCGGATTGACAGAATCTGCATGACGCACAGCCTTGACAAGTATGGGCTGTTCAGCTCACGCGGATATTTTGCCAACCTCAACCGCGGTAAAGTAGGCGTTCTGAATATGGCATCCGGCACCGTTTCTCACATCTTCACGCTGATAATTTACCTGTACATCTGTCTGAAAGCATGGGCAGGTGCATTTGGTGTTGGCGGGATCGCCCAGTACATCGGTGCAGTGTCGAATATTGCCGGAAGCGTCGGGATATTCCTGTCCATCTGGGGTGATATCCGCAATAATGCACCGTTTGTCAAGCTGTTCTTTGAATACATGGATCTTCCCAATGTCATGTATCAGGGTTCTCTGACAACGGAAAAGCGTTCCGATAATAAATACACCGTCGAATTCCGTAATGTATCCTTCAAGTATCCCGGCACAGATATCTGGGCACTGCGGAATGTGTCCATGCAGTTCCGGATCGGACAGCAGCTTGCAGTTGTGGGAAAGAACGGTTCGGGCAAAACTACCTTTATCAAACTCCTGTGCCGTCTGTATGACCCGACTGAGGGTGAAATCCTTCTCAACGGCATTGACATCCGCAAATACGATTACCATGACTATATGGATATTTTCTCCGTGGTCTTCCAAGATTTCAAACTGTTTCCTTATACGATCGGACAGAATGTTGCGGCGGCGGAACAGTATGACGCGGACCGAGCGAAAGATTGTCTGGTGAAAGCAGGCTTTGGCGAACGGCTGGAGGAAATGGAAGCCGGTCTGGAAACCTACCTGTACAAAGATCGCAGTGACGATGGCATCAACATCTCCGGCGGCGAAGCGCAGAAGATTGCCCTTGCCCGTGCGCTGTACCAGGATTCACCGTTCATTATTCTGGACGAGCCCACGGCAGCGCTTGATCCGATCGCGGAAGCGGAGATTTATTCCAAGTTCAATGACATCGTTGGCGACCGCACCGCAATCTATATCAGCCACCGTCTGTCCTCCTGTCGGTTCTGCGATGAAATTGCCGTGTTCGACAACGGACAGGTTGTACAGATGAGCAATCAT
>JAFZET010000463.1 GCA_017560565.1 Clostridia bacterium
CAGGAGATATCGGCAAGTTCTTCCGGTACATCCGCACCGTCCCAGTCCGCACCGAAAGCTACACGGTCTTCGCCGATCACGGAAGCAAGATGTTCGATATGACGCAGAACATCTTCCATACCGCAGTCGTCTTTTTCGGTGAGGAACCGGACATACAGATTCACACCGATGACGCCGTTCAGGGCAGCCAGACGGCGGAGCCGGTCATCGCTCAGATTCCGGGTGTGGCGGCATAGTGCCCAGGCATTGGAGTGGGTCGCCAGCACCTTACCGTTTTTCTTTTCAGCAATGTCGAAAATATCGTCAGCGGAATGGGTGGATGCATGGGACAGATCCACGGCGATGCCCAGATCAAAGCAGCCTTCCACAACGGCTTTGCCGAAATCGGACAGACCGTTGTCGGTATTGTGGGAGCCGCCGATACAGGTCAGACCGCCCCAGAGCGGAGTAATCACGGAGACACCGGCATCGTGCAGTTCTTCCAGCCGTTCGATTTTGCCGTTCAGAATCCGTGCATCTTCCACGGTCAGCAGAAAGGCGTTTTTCTGCTCGGTAAAACGCAGTGTGTCGCCCAGTTCGGCACCGGTGCGGCAGAGGGGGACTTCATGGGTTTCGCATTCCTTCAGCAGATTTTCCCGGACGGCAAAAAACTGCTGCCAGCCGGCTTCGTCATCCAGCCGGGTGTCGGTGAACACAGCCATCAGCTGTACATACCGGTCATACCCGGCGGCTTTATCCAGCGATACAGCACAGGGCGCATCTGCCAGTGAATACCCATGCCGGTACAGCTCCAGGGAGGTATCGCAGTGCAGGTCACAGATTTTCATGATATTTTTCCTTATAGTAAAACAGTTGTTGTCAGTATTTCTTCCGGGCTCTGGCGTAGTTGGGTTTCTCTCTGACCGCATCGGGAAAATGGTGTACTGCCAGAACCGTATCGGATGTGTCTGCGGCAGGAGATAGGTAGACTTCGATCACATCCAGACGGGGAGAGCGGGTTTCCAGTACCTCCGGATGCTCTTTCAGCCAGGCTTTTGCCATTTTCAGCATGTGCGCCCGCTTGGTTTCGGTGACGGCGTTGGCAGGTCTGCCGAAGCGGTCGGGTACATCGGGGTGCTCCCGTCGGGTTTTGACTTCCGCAAAGACGAAATGGGTATCGTTTTCTGCCAGAATGTCCGCTTCACAGCCGTCTGCATACACGTTCCGTGCCACGATCCGGTACCCGTTTTCTTCCAGATACGCACAGGCGACATCTTCTCCGATACGTCCGATGGTGCGGGTATTCCGGCGGACAGGCGTCTTCTTATCGGGATCTGTCATGGCACTTCGGTTTCTTCCACATCCCAGAGCGCCAGCTTTTCTCTGTCCTTTTCCAGAAAACCGAGGAAGGATTTCCGGTGGATAGGGGTGGGTCCCAGACGGTAGACCGCCAGCTTATGGGCTTTTGTTGGGTATCCCTTGTGTCCGGCAAAACCGTATCCGGGATATGCTTCTTCCATATCGGCACACATCCGGTCTCTTGTCACCTTGGCAAGAATGGAAGCCGCCGCAATGGAAGAAGATGTGGCGTCCCCGTGCACCACTGCACTGCAGGGCAGGGTGAAGCCTCTGGTCTGGTTGCCGTCGATCAGGAGATAATCCGGCGTGACACCCATGGCTTCGATGGCACGGCGCATGGCCAGCAGGGCGGCATTGAGTATATTGATAGAATCGATCTCTTCGGGGGAAGCCATGCCGATGCCCCAGTACAGGGCATGGGTACAGATCTCGTCAAAAAGCAGATCTCTCTTCTTTTCGGTCAGTTTTTTGGAATCATCCAGTCCCGGAATGGGATAATCGGGATCCAGAATACAGGCACCTGCCACCACAGGTCCGGCAAGAGGACCTCTGCCTGCCTCATCCACGCCGCATAACAGGGTGTATCCCTTTTCCCGGAAGGAAGCGTCAAATGCGGGATCAATCATGGCTTTCCTCCGGTGCATCTGCAGGATCCGCCGATACGTTTTCCGGTTCTGCCGGTGCGGCAGGCTTGGATTCCGCAGGCTTCTTTTCGGCTGCGGGAGGCTTTTCCAGAGAGATCCTGCCGATTTTGGCACCACGGAATTCATCC
Organism: Clostridia bacterium; assembly: GCA_017560565.1. GTDB lineage: Bacteria > Bacillota > Clostridia > Oscillospirales > CAG-272 > UMGS1696. Next base: position 2,111 of record JAFZET010000463.1, read on the forward strand.
AGTACAATGATAGCTGCCCGTTCCGTGTCCAGTTCGCCGCCGGAGATGAGGAAGCCTCTTTTCCGGGCAACCGCCGCCAGCAGTTCATGGGGCTTGCAGTCGGTCAGCTTGGTTTTGTCCAGCTTGTAGCGGGTACAGAACAGATCCGGTGCATTTTCGTACAGCCGGGCGCAGAGAATACCGGCCAGAGTTTCGATATCCAGAATGCCGTCACGGATGGCACCGGTCACTGCCAGATTTTCACCGGTCAGCTGGTCATCAAACTTGGGCCAGAGCACACCGGGCATATCCAGCAGGTCGATGCCGTTTTTGGTGGCAACCCACTGCTTGTTGGTGGTCACGCCGGGACGGTCTTCCACACGGGCCTTTTTGCCGCCGGACAGC
>JAFZET010000464.1 GCA_017560565.1 Clostridia bacterium
CTGGCACAGACCAATGTGAACATCACAAAATCCATCATCCCGGAAATCACCCGGTATGCCCCGGATGCTACATACATTATCGTTTCCAACCCGGTGGATATTCTGACCTACACCTTCTGCAAGCGCTCCGGGCTTCCGGAACAGAAGATCATCGGCTCCGGCACCATTCTGGACACTGCCAGACTCCGTGCACGGCTCAGCGAATACTACCACATCAACCAGCAGAACGTACACGCCTATGTCATGGGTGAGCACGGGGATTCCTCCTTTGTGCCCTGGTCCGTTGCCAACATTTCCAACGTACCCATTGAGGAATGCTCCACGTCCCTGAAGACTGCCGGTGTGGTCAAGCAGCCTGCTCTGGATTATGCCGACATTGAAAACTACGTCCGCAAGTCCGGTGCCCGTGTCATTGAACGGAAGGGTGCAACCTACTATGCCGTCTCCATCTCCGTCTGCTACATTGTAAAATGTCTGCTGGCCGGCATCGACACCACCATGACCGTTTCCACCATGATGCACGGTGAATACGGCATCGACGACTGCTGTCTCAGCGTTCTCGCCGTAGTGGGTCGTGAGGGTGCTCACGGCAAGGTTATGCTGAATCTGACCGACCGTGAAGTGGAACTCCTCCGCAATTCCGCACGCTGCCTCAAGGATGTTATGAAGAATCTGTCCATTTGACAGGCGCTGAAAAAACAGTATTTAACATAAAAGGAGTATATATAACCATGGAATACAGAATCGAACACGACTCTATGGGGGAAATGAAAGTGCCTGCGGACAGACTGTGGGCGGCGCAGACCCAGAGAAGCTGTGAGAATTTTGAGATCGGCGTGGGGATCGAAACCATGCCCAGAGAGATCACCAAGGCATTCGGGATTCTGAAGAAGGCTGCGGCAAGAGCGAACCATGCGCTGAAGCCGGAGAAGATGACTGCCGAAAAGCTCTCCGCCATCGAAGCGGCCTGTGACGAAGTGATTTCCGGGGAACTGAACGGACACTTCCCGCTGGTGGTATGGCAGACCGGGTCGGGTACCCAGTCCAACATGAACGCCAACGAAGTCATCGCCAACAGAGGGAACCAGATTTCCGGTGTAGAAAAACTGCTCCATCCCAATGATGACATCAACATGAGCCAGTCCTCCAACGATACCTTCCCCACGGCTATGCACATTTCCGCCGTCATCGCCATCGAGGACAAGCTGATCCCCGCCGTGGATGAACTGATCGCTACTTTCGTGCGCCTGGAAGCCGAAAACGAAGGCATCGTAAAGAGCGGACGTACCCACCTGCAGGACGCTACCCCCATCAAGTTCAGCCAGGAGATCTCCGGCTGGAGAAGCTCTCTGGAAAGAGACAGGGAACTGCTGTGCATGGCTGTAAAACCCCTGTATGAACTGGCACTGGGCGGCACTGCCGTTGGTACCGGTCTGAATACCCCCAAGGGCTTTGCGGAAGCCGTGGCCGCCGAAGTGGCAGCACTGACCGGCAAACCGTTTATCACCGCCGACAACAAGTTCCACGCCCTGACCTCCAAGGACGAGCTGGTATTTGCCCACGGTGCCATCAAGGCTGTGGCCTGCGATATGATGAAGATCGCCAACGATATCCGCTGGCTGGCTTCCGGTCCCAGAGACGGTCTTGGCGAAATCTTCATCCCCGAAAACGAACCCGGCTCCTCCATTATGCCCGGTAAGGTGAATCCCACTCAGTGCGAAGCCGTTACCATGGTAGCCGTACAGGTCATGGGTAACGACGTAGCCGTAGGCATGGCAGCCTCCCAGGGCAACTTCGAGCTGAACGTGTTCATGCCCGTGTGCATCTACAACTTCCTGCAGTCTGCCAGACTGATGGCGGAAGCGATCGTTTCCTTCAATAAGAACTGCGCTGTGGGCATCACTGCCAATAAGGAAAAGATGCACCACAACCTGCACAACTCCCTGATGCTGGTAACTGCGCTGAACCCCTACATCGGTTACGAAAACGCCGCCAAGACCGCCAAGAAGGCGTACAAGGAAGGCATCTCCCTGAAGGAAGCCTGCGTAGCGCTGGGTTTCCTGACGGAAGAAAAGTTCGACGAAGTGTTCCATCCCGAACAGATGGTGTGATCATAAGTAAGAAGTAAGAAGTAAGAGGTCAGAGGTACGGCGTGAAGCTGTAGGAAATGGGAAGTCCGACAGGATACTTCTTATTTCTTATCTCTGACATCTTACTTTGCAAACCGGAGGTTTTCATGAACGTAAGCTATTTCCCCGGGTGTACCCTGAAAACCAAGGCAAAAGAGCTGGATGTGTATGCCAGACGGTGTGCCGAGGTGCTGGGTGTAACCCTTGAGGAGATCGAGAACTGGCAGTGCTGCGGCGGGGTGTTCTCCACTGCAAAGGACGAAATTGCCAGCAAGCTCTCCTCCGTGCGGGCGCTGACGGAAGCCAGAGACAAGAATCAGCCGCTGGTTACCGTATGTTCCGCCTGCCATAACGTAATCAAACAGACCAATCACGCCATGGCAAACGACGCTGACTTTGCCCTGCGTGCCAATACCTATACCGGCGAACCCTATAACGGTGAAACCGAAGTTCTGCATTATCTGGAACTGCTCCGTGACGTTGTGGGCTGGGACAAGGTAAAAGCCGCTGTGAAAAATCCCCTGACCGGGAAAAAGATCGGCGCATACTACGGATGCCTGCTGCTGCGCCCCGGTAAGGTCATGGCTATGGATGACGTGGAAAATCCCACCATCCTGGAAGACTTCATCCGTGCCATAGGTGCTGAACCGGTGGTATACGCCATGCGCAACGAATGCTGCGGCGGGTACGTGACCCTGGAAGATAAGGCACTGGCAAAGAAGAAGTCCTCCGCTGTGCTGGAAAACGCTGCCGCTATGGGTGCGGAAATGGTAGTCACCGCCTGCCCCCTGTGTATGTATAATCTGAAGAAAAATGGCGGATGTGACCTGCCCGTGGTATACCTGACCGCTCTTCTGGCGGAAGCATTGGGATTGACGGACGCAACCCATGGCTGCAAGGAGGAAAACAATGGCTGAACATAAGAACTATAAGGAACAGATCCTTCGTATCAGCGGCGTGAATCCTCTGAAGTGTATGCGCTGCGGCAAGTGCTCCGGTACCTGCCCCTCCTATGACGAGATGGAATACCATCCCCATCAGTTCGTGTACATGGTGGAAACCGGCGATATCGAACCGCTGATGGAATCAAAGTCCCTGTATAAATGCCTGACCTGCTTTGCCTGCGTGGACAGATGCCCCCGGAACGTGGAACCTGCCAAGCTGGTGGAAGCCGTGCGGCTCATGGTCATCCGGCAGCAGGGTCAGAATCACATGAAGCCCGACGATATCCCCGCCCAGGTGGACGAAGATACCCCCCAGCAGCTGCTGATGAGCGCGCTGCGTAAATACAGTAAGTAAGGAAAGGAGAAAGACAGGATGCAAAGAATCGGTGTATTTGTCTGCTGGTGCGGCACCAACATTGCCGGTACGGTAGACGTAAAGAAGGTTGCAGAAGCGCTGAAGGATGAACCCGGCGTTGTCTTCTCCGCCGACTATCAGTATATGTGTTCCCAGGCCGGTCAGGATATGATCAAGGACGCCGTAAAGGAGCATAAACTTACCGGGATCGTGGTCTGCTCCTGCTCCCCCCGGATGCACGAGACCACCTTCCGCAAAACCGCAGCCGCCGCAGGTCTGAACCCCTACATGGTGGAAATCGCCAATATCCGGGAACAGTGCTCCTGGGTACATAAGGAAATGCCCATCGGTACCGAAAAGGCCATCATCCTGGGCAAGGCCGCTGTTGCCAAAGTAAACCTGAATACCCCCCTGATCGCCGGTCAGTCTCCCGTCACCAAGAGAGCACTGGTCATCGGCGGCGGTATCGCAGGAATCCAGACTGCACTGGACATTGCCGACGCAGGCTTCCCTGTGGACATCGTGGAAAAACTGCCCACCATCGGCGGCAAAATGGCACAGCTGGATAAAACCTTCCCCACTCTGGACTGCGCCGCCTGTATCCTGACCCCCAAGATGGTGGACGCCGGACAGAACGAAAACATCCGCATCTTCTCCTACAGTGAGATCGAAGAAGTGGGCGGTTTTGTGGGCAACTTCACCGTAAAGATCAAAAAGAAAGCCCGCTATGTAAAGGAAGACATCTGTACCGGCTGCGGCCTGTGTACCGAAAAATGTCCCCAGAAGAAAGTGCCCAACGAATTCAACCTGGGTATGGACAACCGTCGGGCCGTATATATCCCCTTCGCACAGGCTGTGCCGAAAGTAGCAACCATCGACCCCAACTACTGCACTATGCTGAAAACCGGCAAGTGCGGCGTCTGTGCCAAAGTCTGCACCGCCGGTGCCATCGACTATACCCAGAAGGATGAAGTGTTTACCGAAAAGTACGGCGCCATCGTGGCCGCTACCGGGTATAACCCCATCTCCATGGACAAGTTCGATGAATTCGCCTATAACCAGTCCAGGGATGTGATCACTTCCCTGGAATTTGAACGGCTCACCAATGCCGCAGGTCCCACCGCCGGTAAGCTGCTCCGTCCCTCCGACGGCAAGCATCCCCATACCATTGTGTTTGTACAGTGCGTGGGCTCCCGCTGCAGCCATGACGCCGAAAAGGGTAAGGAATACTGCTCCAAGATCTGCTGTATGTACACCGCCAAGCACGCTATGCTGGTGAGAGACAAGTACCCGGATACCGAAGTGTATGTGTTCTATATTGATGTAAGAACCCCCGGCAAGGCGTTCGATGAATTCTACCGCCGGGCTGTGGAAGAATACGGCGTGCACTATGTCAAGGGTATGGTAGGCAAGGTCACTCCCGAGGGTGATAAGCTGAAGGTGCTGGCTTCCGACCTGCTGGCTGACAAGCAGCTCAAGATCGATGCGGATCTGGTGGTTCTGGCTGCCGCCATCGAACCCGATAAGTCCGCCCGTCCTCTGGCTACCATGCTCACCGCCAGTATGGATACCAACGACTTCTTCACCGAAGCCCACCCCAAGCTGAGACCCGTGGAATCCCCCACCGCAGGTGTGTTCCTGTCCGGTACCTGTCAGGGTCCCAAGGACATTCCCGAAACCGTATCCCAGGCCAGCGCCGCCGCCGCCAAGGTCATCGGTCTGCTGTGCAAAGATAAGCTGACGGGCAACCCCTGCGTGGCATCCTCCAATGAGCTGATGTGCAACGGCTGCTCCTCCTGCGAAAAGGTATGTCCCTACGGCGCCATCACCTATATGGATAAGGAATTCCGTATGCCCGACAGAACCACAAAGCTCCGCCGTGTTGCCATGGTCAACGAAGCGGTATGCCAGGGCTGCGGCTGCTGTACGGTAGCCTGCCCCTCCGGTGCGATGGATCTGAAGGGATTTGCAAACGAACAAATCATGGCGGAGGTTGACGCAATATGCAAGTAAACGAAAACTTCAAGCCCCTGATCGTTGCGTTCTGCTGCAACTGGTGTTCCTATGCAGGCGCCGATCTGGCGGGCAATAACCGTCTGAACTATCCGGCCGAGGTCAAGATCATCCGTGTGCCCTGCTCCTGCCGGGTGAACCCCATGTTCATTCTCCGTGCGTTCCAGAGAGGCGCCGACGGGGTGATCATCTGCGGCTGCCATCCGGGCGACTGCCACTACACCTCCGGCAACTACTTCACCAGACGGCGTATGTCTCTGCTGTTCTCCATGCTGGATTATCTGGGCATTGAAAGAGAACGGACGAGAGTGGAATGGGTTTCCGCCGCGGAAGGTGCCAAGTTTGCCGCTACCATGAACGACTTTGTGGCACAGGTGACGGCTCTGGGCGAAAACAAGAGACTGGAGGATCTGAGATGCAAAGAGTAACAAGAGATCTTCTTCTGCAAAAGGCCTGTGAACTGCTGGAAGCCGGTACCGTGAACCGTGTATACGGCTGGCAGAAAGGCGAGTTTGACTATGACGTAACCCCCGCCGTGTTCTCCTCCAAAGAGGAACTGGAAGCCGGATTTGTATGGAATGATTTCTGCGGGGCGAACTTTTCCAAATATCTGATTAAGGAAACCGCCGGGGAAGGAAAGATTCTCGTTTTCCTGAAGCCCTGCGATACCTACTCCTTCAACCAGCTTCTGACCGAGCACCGGTTTGACAGAGAAAAGGTATACGCTGTGGGGATCCCCTGCGACGGTATGGCCGACATCCGCCTCATCGAGGAAACCGTGGGCGAAGGGATCACCGGCGTGGAGTCCGAGGGGGACGAACTGGTGGTACATACCCTGTACGACGGC
>JAFZET010000465.1 GCA_017560565.1 Clostridia bacterium
CAAGACTGCCCAGGTACTCCGGGATATGGAAGACACCTTCGGCATCGTGCCCTTCCCCAAGTATGACGAAGCACAGGATGACTACAAAACCTCGCTGGTAATGCAGCTGTTCTATATGACCGTGCCTGCGAACAACACCCGTCTGGATCTGATCGGCACCGTGTCCGAATGTCTGGCCTACAAGGGATATGCGGATATCGTTCCGGTGTATTATGACTCCGTTGTCAAGCACAAGGGGCTCCGCAATGAGGACTCTGCGGAAATGCTGGAAATCCTGCGCCGTACCAGAGGGGTTGACCCGGCCTTCATTTTCGGCTGGAACCGGGATCTGCTTTCCGCCATTACAGAAAAGCTGTATACCGGCAGCAGCCAGGTAGCCTCTGACGTAGCTTCCCAGAAGAAGCCTATCGAATCCAAGATCGATGAATTCATGACGTTCTTCGGTAAATAAAAAACAAATAAAAAAACGGATAAATCCGGCAGCATGCGTGCGGCGGAATCTGTCTCTTCGGAGGGGATCTGCCGCACGTTTTTTCATGGCGGAAGAAGGTGGGAAGACTGGCATTCTGTACAGATTATCCCTTGACAAACCCTTTGGAATGTGGTATATTGAATGTATCCTGAATACCCGTTAAAAAGAAAGGAATTCTGATATGAAAAAGCGTATTTTTACCGTACTGCTGGCGGCTCTGATGACCATGCCGATGCTGGCTTCCTGCGGTGATGCTGTTGAAGAATCTGCTGAAGCGGTGCCCGGTGCCGATACCGGTGCGGCTGAAGTGGAAACCGAACCCTCCTGGCAGTTCCCGGATGTGGACTACGGCGGCGCGGAATACCGTGTCCTGAATTTTGACCAGCTGTGGGATATGTACATCCACATGGATATTGAAGAACAGACCGGCGATATTCTGGATGACGCAGTGTACGACCGGAACCGCAAGGTGGAAGACGAGCTGAATTGCGTGATAGCGGAAAAAGCTCTGGAAAACGTAGGGAACAAGGTTGAAGATCTGACCGACCTTGCCTATAACAACGTGCTGGCAGGTTCCGATGAACACGACATGATGTGTCTGCCCATCGACAAGAAGATCTCTTTGATCACCGAAGGCTGTCTGATGGATATGATGCCCATAGAAGGCTTCAACTTTGAAGAAGAATGGTGGGACCAGTACATCATCGACGCCGTGAAGCTGGACGGCAAGCTGTACTTCACTTCCGGTGCCGCCAACCTGATGGCATACGACTCTCTGTGGGGTCTGTTCTTCAACGAAAACGTGATGGAAGAACACGGTCTGGATAAGCCTTATGATCTGGTAAGAGAAGGCAAGTGGACGCTGGACAAGCTGACGGAATACTGCGCAGCCGTATGCAACCTGAACGGCGACGAAACCTATGCCTACAAGAAGGACGGTAATGTATTCTGGGGTCTTGTTACCCATGACAACGGCGCACCGGAAAAGTTCCTGTACTCCGCTGGCGTACGCTATGTACAGACCGATGCTGACGGCAACATCAACTTCACTCTGTCCGGCGACCATGTATACAATGTGTTCGACAAGATGGCATATCTGCTGAACCAGGATATGGGTATGACCATCAAGGGTCACACCACGGACTTTGATGCGGATCTGGGCGGATATATGCACGTATTTACCGCACGCCGTTCCATGTTCCTGACTGCCGAAATCAAGGCGGCGCAGCTGATGCGTGATATGGAAGACACCTTCGGTATCGTACCGTTCCCCAAGTATGACGAAGCCCAGGAGAACTATCAGTCCACCATCGTATCCACCATGCTGTACTGGTGCATTCCCGCAACCAACTCCAATCTGGAGATGACTGCTACCGTTTCCGAAGTGCTGACCCACGAAAGCTATGTGAATGTGATCCCCGTATACTACAACTCTGTTGTGGAACATAAGGGTCTGCGCAACGAAGATTCCATCGAAATGCTGGATATCATGCGCGAGAATAAGGGTGTTGATATCGGTGCCATTTACGCATGGAACGTGGATCTGAGCGCTTCTCTGCGTACCCTGATCTACAAGGGCGACAGCCAGGTAGCTTCCACCATCGCCAAGGCACAGACCGGTATCGAAACCAAGATTTCCGAATTCAAGAAGTTCCTGGAAGACTGAGTTTTTCAAAGGAAGATCTGAAAAATGACCAATCCCTTTCAGTGGGCGAAAAAGGTTCCCCGGGACTGGATTGCCCGTCTGTATGCCGCCGATGCCGCTGTGCCTGACGAAGTGCTGGCGGATCAGGTGGGATGGGCACTGGCCGCACGCTGTGACAGTATTATTGCCGTAACTGCGGCGTATGAAACGGGAAAGCTCCCCTGTCCCCGGTGCGGTGAGACGATTCTCCTTACGGAGGAAAGCTTTGTCTGTACCTGCGGCTTTGCGGCAGCGCTGGATCAGTTCCGGGCATCCTACAGAGGAAAGCAGCTGTACGGCGCCAATGCCCTGCCTGTTTTTGTCCGGTTCCGGCGGGAGTTCCCCCGTGCTGCGGATTACCGGGCGAAAATGGCCGCCATTGACGAGCTGATCCACAGTTTCCATCTGCTCCATTCCTACAGACTGGCGGAATCGGAGGAGGAACAGGAAGTGTGGACACCGGAGACCGATCCGGATGTACCCCTTGGCAGATCCACCGCTGTGAACCTGATCGAGGGTTCGCTGACGGAAGTGGTGCGGTTTCTGGATACCCTTTCGGCGGCGGAAACAGCACCGGCAGGCTGGCGGGAAGCCCTGCACCGCTCCAATGGTTTTTCCGCAGAAAAGAGATAACAATAAAGGAACTGTATTTTCCGGATTTTACCGGATCGTACAGTTCCTTTTTTGTATCCTTCCGCTGGATTACAGCCTATTCTGTCCCCATTTCCGGAGCCATACAGCCAGCACGATCCCGCCGATCATGACCGCCAGCCCCAGCACGATCAGGACATTTGCCAGTATGTCCACCGGATTGTTCTGCAGAAGCTGTGTCTGGGAGGACAGCATATCACCAAAAGGGATAGATGCCTGGGGGGCGGCACCGCCGATGGCTTCCAGCACCATGTCCGCCATTTCACCGTCCACTGCATTGCCGTATTCATCCAGGATCTGCACCGCTCCGCCGCCGGGGAACAGTTCTGTGGTCATGGATTCCACGCAGCCGGTGTAGCTTTTGACCATGCTGTTTACCAGTACCTTGGCAAGTGTTCCGATTCCTGCAATCCCTGCACCGCCCATGGCCACATATACCCCGGCAAGCCAGCCCCATCTGCGTACCAGCTTCTGCAAAACGCCAGGCACTCTGTCCATCAGAATGTGGTCGGGATTACGGGCAGGACTCTGTACAGCCGGAGCAGGTTCTTCCGGCGTATTTTTGACTTCCTCTTCTTCCGGTTCTTCCTCTGACAGAAGCCAGTCGATGCTGACGCCGAATACCCTGGCAAGAGCGGGCAGCTTGGCGGTCTCCGGTACGGCTTCACCGTTTTCCCATTTGCTGACAGCCTGCCGGGACACCTCCAGCTTCTCTGCCAGTCTGTCCTGGCTGAGTCCCGCCTTCTTCCGGCAGTAGTAAATTTTCTCCTGCAGTTTCATTTGCATATCTCCTTACTCTCTCGGGATGCCTGCATTGTACCATAAACAGCGGTTGCGGTGCAAGAATCCGTGCCTGTCACTTCCGCAACCGGCAGTTGCAGCGGTATCAAACCGGCATGAAACCGGTATACAATCCGGCGAAAAACGAAAAACCTGCCGATTTTACCCGAACAGGTTTTGCGATGCGGCGTTATATGCCTGTCTGTACCTCATGTCCCATAAGCCGACTGATGTCCCATAAGCCGGATGGATGCTTCAGCCAGAACGGTCATGGAATCCACAAAACGGGTGTCCGGTGCAGTGCCGGTGCGGGCGGCATAGATCAGCATATCCCGGTGGAGGAGAGACAGCTCGGTGCAGGCAAGTACGGCACAGTCACACCCGGCGGCGAAAAGCGGATCCGCTACCCGGTACAGCTTTTCCATGGATGGGATCTTCCCCTTTTTAACATCGTTGTAGATGATGTCCATCAGTACCTCACGCCCCTCTTTGCCGGGGGTCATATATTCCAGCCCGAACCGGGTCAGCTCTTCCTGATAGGAGCCGGAGGAGAGGGTACCGGTGGTGGCAAGGATGGCGGCTTTGTTGTAACCGGACTGTTTCAGATACAGCACGGTTTCCGTAATGATGCTGGGCACCGGTACGGATACGGCACAGCGTACCTCATGGATGAAATAGTGAGCGGTGTTGCAGGGGATGACAATAGCCGTTGCGCCGAACTGCTCCAGTGCCTTGGCGTCCCGGATCATGATAGGCAGGGGAGATTCATCGCTGTTCCCCAGAATGAAGTCGGTGCGGTCAGGGGTGGAGGCGCGGCTGGACAGGATGATGTTGATGTGATCCTGATCTCTGTCCGCTTTGGTGTGGGTGGTGATCAGTTCGTAGAAATAGGCACTGGCATAAGGACCAAGCCCTCCGAGGATCCCCAGAAGCGGGGCGTTTTCCTGTATGTCCATGGTATCCCTGCTCCTTTCAAAGATCACGATGGGATATTTTATCTGTACTTTTTGCAGTAGGTCTTGTACTTTTTCTTCTGACGGCGGAGCTGTTCCAGTACGCAGATGAGCCGCAGGGGGCTTTTCAGCATATCGGCGGGGTACCAGAGAGAGGAGGCTTCCTTACCGGCTCTGGTCAGTGCCTTTGCCCTTTCCACCAGTGCTTCGTCGTCGGTATAGGCATAGGCAACGCTCTTCGGGATCAGGTGCCAGAACACTTCATTCTCACAGCACACGCAGTCGTCCCCTTCGGATTCGTATACTTCGCAGGCAAGCTCGGCAATGTTGATCCCGCCGGCGGTGACATAGTAGTTGCTGCGTCCGTGACGGAGATTGATTTCAAACAGGCGGAAATCCATCGGATCATCTCCGCATTTGATGTCAAAATTGGCATAACCGGTGTAGCCCATGGATTCCAGCATGGCTTTGATCTTTTCCGCAATGGGCAGGGTGGAAACCGGTTCGGTCAGAATGGCGGCATGGTTGCCCAGTCCCTTGGGCGTATGTTCCTCCAGCATGGTGTGACCCAGACACATGGCACGGACTTTCCCCCGACAGTCGGAGAAGGTGGTGAACACCCGCATGTGGGAGTCGCCGCCGGGAATGAATTCCTGCAGGATCATCTTGTTAGGATAACCGGAAGCGTAGATTTCATCCACGATTTTCTTTGTTTCCTCGGGAGACTTGGAGATGTACACCTTCTTCATGCCGTCAAAGGGAAATTTCCAGTAGTCCACGGAAGAGGAGGGTTTTACGATGATGGGGTAGGGGAAACCCAGTTTTTCTGCACTATAGTCGTCGGATGCCTTTTCCAGTACCACGGTTTTCGGATAGGGGATACCGAACTTATCACAGGTTTCGTAGAACTCGGCTTTTTTAGCGATGGAGGAAAGCAGATGTTCCGGCGGATAGGGGGTGATGAAGTCGGACAGTTCTTCCCGGTTCCGGATGATCATGGCGGCATAATCGTCGGTGCATCCGAACAGGAGCATCTTGTCCCCGATGTGGGCGTCGGCAAAACGGTGGAGGGTGTCCAGCATCACTTCGTCTTTGTCAATTTCGGGGACGATGGTGAAGTGGATGATGGTGGAGTACTTGGTGGGAGCAATGGCGTACCGTCCGAAAGCATAGGACTTGACGCCGTATTTTTCATGAAAAGCCCGGGCAAGGTTATAGCAGTTCAGGTCTGCCCCCAGCATAACCGGGACGATGGTTTTGTTCATAACTGTACCTCAGTGATATATGTAAAAATGGAAATATCGGATCACGCAAATACTGCGGCGGGATTCAGGGCAGTTTCCCGCAGGATCTGCTGGGTGTCGGCGCAGGGATTCCACAGCAGTTCGCCGCAGAGCAGAACGGGGAACCAGAGAGCGGACTCAAACAGTCCGTCTTCCACCAGGGCAAGGGCGGTGAAGTTGCCGTTTTTCTGATCGCACAGATGCCGGAAGGTGGTCTGGGCGTACCAGGCATTGCTCATCCAGTAAGCCTGTACGTATCGCCATATAGGACGCTTTTCGGCAAGCCGTGCCTGTTTCAGCCCTTCCGATGCTTCGCCGATCAGGTAAGGCTGGGCCGGATATTTGAATTTGTGCCAGTTCAGACAGATCAGCCCTTTGAACACACAGCCGAACCGGTCGTCCTCACCCCGGAGGGTGCTGATATCTTCCGCCAGTGCCAGCGTATCGGAAAAATCGTCTTCGCCCACCCGGTTGGGGGTATAGGCAAAGGGGAATGCGCCGCAGTCTTCCCAGACAATTTCGATCCGGGGATCCGTGCGGGCGATGAAGTCCAGCTTTTTGTTGACGGAGGAAGCGTGGAGACCGAACTGGATGGTCACACCGGGGGTATGCTTCCAGATCTCGCCTGCGATGTAATTGACATATTCGGTTACGGCATCGGCGATCAGAATATCTCCGATTTTTTCATGGCTGGTTTCCGTGAAGGACTGGAAATAGATTCCGTCACAGCCCAGGGGTGCCCAGTCTCTGAGATACTCGTCTACGATGTCCTGCTTATGCTCCAGCGCATACCGGATGCCTTCGGGGGTATGGTTGTTCGTCCCCCAGCCCCAGGCAAAGCCGTACAGCAGCTTCACACCGTTTTCGTGGGCATAAGCTACCACGTCCCCTGCATTGGCGGGACGGAGATTATTCCAGATCACCAGGGTGTTCATTTTGGCTGTAACCATATTGTCAATGTAGCCCCGGTAGTCGGTGATGGTGTGTCCCCATGTCCATAGCCCCCGTCTTGCAATCGCAGGTGCGGAAGTGATACAGCAGGGTTTCATGGGCGCATCGGTGAACAGAGCGTGCATATAATAGGGACCGCCGCTGCTGTTGCTGTACAGGGCATCCGGGATATACCTGCCGACAAAATCCACCACGCCGTAGAGAAGACCGTTCTCATCGGAACCGGTGATGGATATGGTTTGGGGCTCGGTATCGGTGACGGTGATGGTGTATTCTTCCGGTCTGCCGGTACCGCTGTGAGGAGCATGGAGATTTTCATTTCCCACACCCAGAAAGATATTCCGTCCCTCCGGCAGGTCGGTGCAGGTACCGATATCCAGTACACCCACGGGAGCGGTCAGATCCAGATGTTCTTCAATACAGGCTTTCAGTCTGTGGGCGGCTTTTTTCTCGATGCCGTCATACCGGCCGCAGAGTATGTTCCATTGGATCATGGCAAATCTCCTTTATCCCAGAAACTGCTTGTGCCAGGTCAGGAAAGTGTAAACTGTCCAGATCTTCCGCTGGTTCATGGCTTTTCCGTCTCTGTGATCGTCCAGCAGCTTCACCAGCTTGTCGGTTTCAAAATACTGTTCTGCCACAGGAGAGGTGAAATCGGCTTTGATCCGGTCGTAGATTCCCTCAGCCTTCACCCAGTCCCGGATGGGTACGGGGAAGCCCTTCTTCGGACGGTTCGCCCATTCGTTGGGAAGCGTTTTACCCGAGGCGGTACGGAGCACGGATTTTGTGGTATTCCCCCGCAGCTTGTAGGAAACGGGCAGTGCGGCGGCTTCTTCCATGACCAGTCTGTCCAGATAGGGGACACGCAGTTCCAGGGAATGGGCCATGCTCATTTTGTCAGCCTTCAGCAGAATATCCCCGGGGAGCCACAGGTGCATATCCAGATACTGCTTCTTTTCCGCTTCCGGCAGATCCTTTACTCTGTCATATACCGGCATGGTCAGGTCGGATACGGACATCCCTTTTCTGTATTCGGGTTTCAGGATGTCCAGTGCTTCCGCTTCCGGGAAAACCAGTGCCTGTCCGATGAAATATTTCTCCGGAATCCCGCTGCCCTTGATGAGGAAGTCGTGTCCCTTGAAATAGGGCAGACCTGCGGCCACATCTCCCGCCAGACGGCGCAGGGGGGCGGGTACTTTTTTGTATTTCTGCATCATGGGGGAATCGGCGTACCATTCGTAGCCGGCGTAGATTTCGTCCGCACCTTCGCCGGACAGCACAACGGTCACGTGCTCGGCGGCCAGTTTTGCAAGGAAGTACAGGGGGACGGAAGAAGGATTGGACTGGGGTTCGTCCATGTGGTACTGGATGGTACCGAAAGCGTCCAGGCATTCTTCCGCAGTCAGGTGACGCCAGAGATGGGTGATGCCCAGAATTTCGGAAAGGGCTTTTGCCTCGCCGGTTTCGTCAAACTTTTCGCCGCCGGCAAAACCAACGGAGAAGGTGTTTTCCGGCATCAGGCAGGCGGTGATATAACTGGAGTCCACGCCGCCGGAGAGGAATGCACCCACGGGAACATCGCTGATCCGGTGTGCGGCTACGGATTCACGGATTCTGGCATCGATCTGATCGGCACAGGCTTCGTAGCTGTCGCCGGTTTTCTTTGAGAAATCCACGTCCCAGTACCGTTCCTTGGTAAACTGACCGTTTTCGTAGGTGAAGAAGTGTGCCGGAGGCAGTTTGTACGTACCCTTGAAGAAGGTTTCTTCTCCGGCGGAGTACTGGAAGGTCAGATAGGCACGCAGTGCATTGGGGTTCATCTCCCGGCAGAAATCGGGATGCTCCAGAAAACTCTTGATTTCGGAGCCGAACAGGAAAGTACCTTCTTTCGGCATGGTGTAGTAGAAGGGCTTGATGCCGAAAGGGTCACGGGCACCGAAGAGACGGCCTGTCTTCCGGTCATGGATCACAAAGGCAAACATCCCCCGTAGCTTTCCAACAATGCCGGTGCCGTATTCTTCGTAGCCGTGGAGAATGACTTCCGTATCACAGCGGGTTTTGAATATGTGTCCCGCTTCGATCAGGGTACGGCGCAGTTCCATGAAATTGTAGATCTCGCCGTTGAAGGTGATAACCACGGAACCATCTTCGTTGTACATGGGCTGGGAACCGTCGGCCAGGTCAATGATGGAAAGGCGGCGGAAGCCCAGTGCTACGGGAGAAAGATCTCCTTCTTCCGTCAGATAGAACCCGCCGGAGTCCGGACCACGATGGATGATCCGTTCTGCCATCCGGGACAGCACTTCCCGCCGGTTTTCGACCATACCGGTAAATCCGATGAAACCACACATATATACTAAACTCCCTTTTTGCTGCATTTCGGTTTGTTATCATTATATTATACCATAGTCATCCCCGAAAATAAAGATGCAGGGGTTAAATTTTCAGTCTTTTTACACCTTTTCGCCGGCGGGGGACTGGGACAGCACTTTCCCGGTGCCGTGACAGAATGACAAAAACAACGAAATGTTAAATTTTACCAAATGAACATGGAAAAATTTGGTAAAGTTTCTTTCTCTTACGGGATTGCAAAATATTACCAGATATGGTAAAATATGGTAACATCAAAAAGGGAGCCGAAGGGCGGAACAGAAAGGGAATGGAGAAACAAATGGAAAGAGAATGGAAGATCCTCATTGCGGACGAAAACGGAGAGATCCGGAAAAGCTGCCGGGAATGTCTGCAGCGGAGAGAACATACAGTGGTGGACGAAGCGAAGACCGGAGAAGAGGCACTGCGCCTGATCGGCAGAGGAAACTATGATGTGGTGATTGCGGATCTCTGGCTGGGCGGGATCGACGGACTGTCCATACTGCGCAGGTGTCAGGAAAGCGGTATGGAGAACCCGCCTGCCTTTGTGATCCTGACACAGGTGACATCCACCAGTGTCTATATGGATGCCAACCGTGCAGGCGCCATGCTGTGCATTGCAAAGCCGGTAGATTATGCCAGCCTGTCCGCCGGAGTGGAAACCATCTGCCGGAACCGCACCGGAAACGGTGAGACAGGTGGCGGAAAAGCCGAAAAAGAAGAAAACGGCGATATGGAAGCCCAGGTCACACGGATCATTCACCAGATTGGCGTACCTGCCCACATCAAGGGATACCAGTATCTGCGCACCGCCATTCTGATGACCATTCAGGACAGCGATATTATCAATTCCGTCACCAAGGTGCTGTATCCTTCCGTGGCGAAGAAGTACCAGACCACCACCTCTCGGGTGGAACGGGCGATCCGGCACGCTATTGAAGTGGCTTGGGACAGAGGGGATCTGGATACCCTGAACGCCTATTTCGGCTATACCATCCAGAACAGCCGGGGCAAGCCCACCAACTCGGAGTTCATTGCCATGATCGCCGACAATATGCGGCTGAAATACAAAATGCACTGATCTGCAGAACATGGATCCACACAGAAGAAAGTCTGCCCTGCCCGGCGGGCTTTTTTCGTGCCGGGGATTGCAAATATGACATACATAGGGTATAATGGAAACAATGAAACCCACGTATGACAACGGAGGATGCTTGTATGCGTACCGATTTTGATGTGATCATCTGCGGCGGCGGGATTGCCGGGATTGCGGCGGCTCTGGCGGCGGCGAGAGAAGGAGCGGATGTTTGTCTGCTGGAAAAGGAATACTGTCTGGGCGGTCTGGCAACGCTGGGGCTGATCATTGTGTATCTGCCTCTCTGTGACGGGGACGGCGTGAAGATGAGCGGCGGGATTGCGGAAGAACTGGCACTGGCTTCTCTGAAATACGGTCCCGGCACCATTCCGGAAGTGTGGAAGAACGAGGCATCCGTGGAAGAACGGGCAGGCAAGCGGTACGAGATCCGGTATCAGCCCTCCCCCATGATGCTGGTGTGCGAGGAACTTCTGCTGGACGCCGGAGTGACGATCTATTACGATGCCAGACTGGCTTCGGCACGGTCGGACGGCGATTCTGTGGCGGCTGTCACCATTGACACCAAGAGAGGACCGGTGGAACTGACGGCAAAGGCTTTTATTGACGCCACCGGGGATGCGGATCTCTGTTTCTTTGCCGGGGAAAAAACGGCGGAATTTGCCCACAACAGCCGGACAGGGTGGTATTATTCCTTTGACGGCGTCACCGGCGGACAGGGAAAACTGGACCTGCATCTGAACTCCGACGGATACTACCCCATGCCGGCGGAAGATAAACCCCATTACAATGGTCTGGATGTGGACGATATCAGCCGGCACATGATCGATATGCACCGGTTTATTCTGGACGATGCGGCGAAGCGGCGGGAGAAAAATCCGAACCATTTCCCGCTGATCATCCCCGCTTTCCACGGTCTGCGCACCACAAGACGGCTTTCCACTTCCACGGAGTTCTCGGAGGATCTCCATGAGCGGGTATGGTTTGAGGACGCCGTCGGCATGATCGGCAACTGGAAGCACAGCCATAAGCGGTATTCCATTCCCTACAGCTGCTGCAAAGGCGAAACCTATCGGAACCTGTATGCGGCGGGCAGATGTGTGTCGGCAGACCGTTCCGGATGGGATCTGACCCGTGTGATCCCCACCTGTGCGGTGACCGGGGAGGCTGTGGGGGTTGCGGCTGCCATGCAGGCAAAGGACGGATACGAACCGGCGGTGGCGGCTCTGCAGGCGAAACTGCAGGAAAAAGGGGTACTGCTGGACAGAACCCTGTTTGACAGAACCCTCTGAGAAAGTATAGCACAGATTCCGTGAAAAAAAGACCGGATCCGGCTGTCGTATGGGCAGCGGATATGCGGAAACAGACGGAAAAAACGGATATCGGACAATCTGCCGTCAGAATCAGGCAAACAAAAAATACCGGGGTGCGGAAAGAAGTGATGCCGTTTCACTTCTTTAGATACAGTTGTCTGATCCTTGCCGATCCGTTGTCCGATTGCCTTGAATGTCATACCGTGAGTTAGACATTCCTGTATTTCGATTCGATCATCGAGGGTCAGATGCTTTCCTTTGCTGGTTTCCATTTCGTGTGTTCCTTTCGGAATTTCTCACACTAAATGCTGCCACATTTTCCTTCTCACACTAACTTCCACCGCAACTTCCACTGTGGAACTTACTTTGAGAATTTACTGCGGAAAATTCACAAAGAAAATACATCTGAACCATTGCAAGACCGGAAAATGTGTGCTATACTGTAGAACAATCGGAAAATTACGAAACAACACTTCTGAGAGGATAGATATGAACATGAAACGTATGCTGAAATCCGCAGCTGCACTGCTGCTGGCTGCCATGATGGCTCTCTCTGCCGGTGCCGCGGAAGGGGAGATTGCCACCGCAGATCCGGTGAAGCTGCCCCGGGTGAAGGATGCCGTACAGGTGCAGGTGACCAGCAGTATGGCCTCCGACGGGACAGATCTGGTACCTCTGTACGATGATGACAACGCCACTGCTGCCGTATTTGAAAATGCCGCTGAGGGTGTGAGTGTATCTGTGACCACCGGGAAGAAATTCCGCCTGGCCGCTTTTGTGCTGGACGGCTGTGACGAAAAATACACCGTGACCTTGTCTGCTTCCCAGGACGGCGAAAACTGGAAGGAAGTTTCCATCAAAGCTACAAAGAAACAGGAAAGCGGTGTCATGCTGTACACCACCAAAGGTCTGGGTGTGAACTACCGGTATTACCGCCTGACCCTGACCACCGAAGAAGGAGCACTGGAGATCGGTACCGCCGCTTTCTTTGCCAGACGGGACTATTCTCTGTTTGTGTTCTGACCTTCTCCGGAGGGCTTCGGCAAAGATATATCCTGAAATAAGATCTGCTGCGGCGGATCTTTTTCTGTTTCGGACAAAGAAATGCCATTCCCGAGGGGGGTCATATAATAAATATGATGATTTTTGACAAAGCCGCCTTAAAGTTCACGAAAAGTTCACAACTGATGTTAAGTTTCGTGGTATGATATGTGGCGGTTGATTCCGGGAAAATCCGGAAAGTACAGAAAGGATTTATTTTTTACACCATGGAAATTTTGTATCAGAATTTTGCCTATCTGGACTGGAAATATCTGGTCATGTGGGTCATCGGCGGTCTGCTGATCTATCTGGCGATCGCCAAGGATATGGAACCCACCCTGCTTCTGCCCATGGGCTTCGGTGCCATTCTTGTAAATCTGCCTCTCTCCGGTGCCATCGGGGAAGAGGGTGCTCTGACCACCCTGTTCAATGCGGGGATTGACAATGAGCTGTTCCCTCTGCTGCTGTTCATCGGGATCGGTGCCATGATCGACTTCACGCCGGTGCTGACCAATCCGAAGCTGATGATCTTCGGTGCGGCGGCTCAGTTCGGGATTTTCTTTACCCTGTGTCTGGCGTCCATGTTCTTTGACATCAATGATGCGGCGTCCATTGCCATCATCGGTGCGGCGGACGGTCCCACATCCATCGTGGTAGCCAACAAGCTGAACTCCCAGTACCTGGGTGCTATCATGGTGGCCGCATACTCCTATATGGCACTGGTGCCCATCATCCAGCCGCCGGTCATCAAGCTGCTGACCACGAAGAAAGAACGGCTGATCCGCATGGAATACAAGGGCAAGCCGGTTTCCAAACTGACCAAGATCCTGTTCCCCATCGTGATCACCGTGATCACCGGGCTTGTTTCTCCCGAATCCGTTTCTCTGATCGGTTTCCTGATGTTCGGCAACCTGATCCGGGAATGCGGTGTGCTGAACTCCCTGTCCGAAACCGCACAGAAGGTACTTGCCAACCTGATCACCATTTTCCTGGGCATCACCATCGCCACCAAGATGCACGCAGAAACCTTCCTGCAGGTGGATACCCTGCTGATTCTGGGTCTGGGTCTGGTAGCGTTTATCTTTGACACAGCAGGCGGTGTACTGTTTGCCAAGCTTCTGAACCTGTTCCTGAAGGAAGGCAATAAGATCAACCCCATGATCGGTGCCGCCGGTATCTCCGCATTCCCCATGTCCGGCCGTATCGTGCACAAAATGGGGCAGAAGGAAGACCCCCAGAATTTCCTGCTGATGCACTCCATCGGTGTCAACGTATCCGGTCAGATCGCATCCGTTATCGCCGGCGGCCTGATCCTGCAGTTCTTCATGTAAGCCGGGAAGCCCCGGCAGGC
>JAFZET010000466.1 GCA_017560565.1 Clostridia bacterium
CGCATCATATCGATAGACTGATTCTTCATGGGTGTATCGATGATGACAAAGATCCGCCAGTACCCCTCGGGCAGATCGAAAAACACCATACCGGATTCTTCGTCATACCGGTCGGTCAGGTCAACAGCCTCTCCGGTCATCCGCTGATCCAGCCGGTCAGGGTATCGTCTGCACGCCACGATGCCGATCAGGCGGTCTTCCTCTTTCAGCCAGCACTTCACCATGGCACCGCAGTCTGTTGCCGGTCCTGCCACGTCCATGTGCCGCTCGGTGATCTGCCGTCTGCCAAGGTGGGGGTATTTATTCCACAACAGTCCGTTTGCTTTCCCTGTGGGGAAATGGTCATCGTCCAGCAGCCAGAACTCCATCCCCAGCTTTTCGCATTCGGCAAGGATCAGCTCCATGTCCTCATACCACGGCTCTTTCCCGAAGTCCGGTGCCGGTCTTGCTTCCACGCACACCGCCCGGATCCCGCTTTCGTATATCTTATGCAGCTCCGTCAGCAGTGTCCCGTCATCTTCCCCATGCTGCCAGAAAAACGGCAGTATATGATTATCATGCTGTCCCGCAAGGGCTTTCTGCAGTTTTGTTTTCATGCTTTGTTACCTCACTTTTTTACAGTTGTTGAGTAGTAGATTATGCCGTGTTGGGTGGTTGAATACCAAACTATACGGCGGCGGGATCACTCAAGAAACTTGAGTGGGTAGACCAATCCCGCCCTACGGTTTATACCATTTGTTCAACCAACAGCGGTATTGTTAATCATTGTTTACTTAAGTAGTTGAACGGTCAAGCTCGGCATTTGTAAACACACACTTTTATTGACCAAACTTACGCAAAAACCACTCCACCGCTGTCCGCTCCCCTTCGCCACAAGCTGCACCTGATAATTCTTATTTCTTAATTCTTATTTCTTAATTATCTTCCCCCCGGCAGTTTCATCAGCGCATCTCCCGTGAGGCGGTATGTTGTCCAGTCGTCCATGGCGACCGCACCCAGGCGTTTGTAGAATTCGATGCTGGGGCTGTTCCAGTCCAGGCAGTTCCACTCGAACCGACCGTAGCCGCCGTCCACCGCTTCCTTTGCCAGCGTTTTCATCAGTGCCAGACCGATTCCTCTGTTCCGGTATTCAGGCAGGACAAACAGATCTTCCAGCCAGATCCCGGCTCTGCCCAGGAAGGTGGAGAAGTTGAAGCAGTACAGGGTGAATCCGGCGGGCTTGCCTTCCCAGAACGCCAGATTGACCTTGGCTTTCCCCTTTGCAAAGATCCACTCGGTCAGCAGTTCTTCCGTAGCGATCACCTGATCTTCCATTTTTTCATACACCGCCAGTTCCCGGATAAAGGACAGGATCAGAGGAATATCCTCCGGCACGGCGGGGCGGATGGTCATTTCGGACATGGCAACAATTCCTTTTCGTTTTTTCTTTCAGTATAGCACAGTTTCTGCAGATTTGGCAACAGGTTCCGGCAGATTTTCTCACCGGTTTCCGCAGTTTTCACAAGTCCGCCGTCCGATCTCTGTCATTCTGCCGAAATTCCCAAAAATTCACATTATGTTCACAAGCCGCCGGGATCCGTATGCTACAATAAAATCCCATTCGCTCCTCTCACAGGCGAAAGACCGGGCGTCCCCCGTAATCCGGACCGTCCGATCCCCCCGCAGCGGGCAGTTTTCCATCGGGCATCTCAGAGTTGCAGAGATTCCCGGGACGAAAAGGGTTTCTGCGGTGAGTGTTTTTTCGTAATGCGTGAAATCAAGAGGGGGTATTTTTTATTTATGATCGAACTGCATCATATCTCCAAAACCTTCCGGGTAGCCAGACGGAACGCCGGGATGCGGGAAGCCGTAAAGGCACTGCTTTGCCGAGAATACACGGAGATCCGTGCCCTTGACGATGTTTCCTTCACCATCGCAGACGGCGAAATGGTGGGCTACATCGGTCCCAACGGTGCGGGCAAAAGCTCCACCATCAAGATCATGTCGGGCATTCTCCATCCCAACATGGACGGCGGCACCTGCGAGATCGACGGACTTGTGCCCTGGAAAAACCGGAAAGAGCACGTGAAAAATATCGGCGTTGTCTTCGGGCAGCGATCCCAGCTCTGGTGGGATGTGCCGGTACTGGACTCCTACGAGCTGATCCGGGACATTTACCAGATCGATGCACCGGTGTACCGCCGGAATCTGGAGGAGCTGACCCAGTGTCTGCAGATCGGCGAGATTCTGCGCACACCCGTCCGCCAGCTTTCCCTTGGACAGAGAATGCGCTGTGAAATCGGTGCTTCCCTGCTCCATGATCCGAAGATCCTCTTTCTGGACGAGCCCACCATCGGTCTGGACGCAGTATCCAAGATCGCTGTCCGGGACTTTATCCGCCGCCGGAACCGGGAACACGGCACCACGGTCATCCTGACCACCCACGATATGCAGGATATCGAAGCCCTGACGGAACGGATCCTCCTCATCGGCAAGGGGCGGATCCTTCTGGACGGTTCTCTCAGTGAGCTGAAAAGCCGCCATTCCGGGGTACGGAAGATCACGGTTTCCCACAGCGGCAGCGTTGTGCCGGAGACACTGCCTGCCGGGATCGTCTGCACGGAAAACCAGCCGGGGCAGGCAGCCTTTGCGGTAGACACAGCCGTTCTCGGCGTTTCGGAAGCCATTGGAATGCTGTCGGGGCTTTTTGAGATCACCGACCTGTCCGTGGCAGGAGCCACAGCAGAGGAACTGGTGGTTTCCCTGTACGAGGAGTTTGCTATATGAATGCTGTAAACACTTCTCCGAAATCCGCCATCCGCAAATATGCCACCTATTTCCGCATCCGGTTTACATCAGGGCTCCAGTACCGGGCAGCGGCTGCGGCAGGGGTGGCGACCCAGTTTGCCTGGGGCTTTCTGACGGTACTTCTGTACAAAGCCTTCTGGGAAGCGGATCCGGCGTCCTTTCCCATGGGGATTGCCCAGGTGACTTCGTATATGTGGCTGCGGCAGGCGTTTCTGGCTCTGTTCAACAGCTGGACAGTGGATAACACCATTCTTTCCGACATCACCGGCGGGAATATCGCCTATGAGCTTGTCCGTCCCATGAACCTCTACGCCCTGTGGTTTACCAGAAACATCTCCATGCGGGCTGCCAATGCGACTCTGCGGTTTCTGCCCATTCTGATCGTAGCGTCACTGGTTCCCGCTCCCTGGGGGATGCACCTGCCGGTCAGTGTTCCCGCCGCTCTGGGCTTTCTTCTGACCATGTTTCTGGGTGCTCTGGTAACCTGCGCCATCGTTATGTTCATTTACATTTTCACCTTTTTCACCATGCAGCCCATGGGGGTACGGATGGTGTTCAATGCCGTCACCGATTTCTGCAGCGGGAATCTGGTGCCTCTGCCCTTCTTTCCCCCGGCCATGGCTGCCTTTCTGGAATACACGCCGTTTGCCGCCATGCAG
Source organism: Clostridia bacterium (assembly GCA_017560565.1). GTDB lineage: Bacteria > Bacillota > Clostridia > Oscillospirales > CAG-272 > UMGS1696. The sequence continues at coordinate 3,447 of JAFZET010000466.1, forward strand.
AACATTCCCTTCCGGATCTACAGCGGACACATTGCCGGGTGGGACATTCTCCGCTGCGCGGGTCTGCAGGTGTTCTGGCTGATCGTTCTGGTCATGCTTGGCAGTCTGCTGATGAAAAAAGCCCTGAAACGGGCAGTGATACAGGGAGGCTGACGGTATGAAATTATATCTGCATTACTTATCCATCCATCTCCGATCCCAGATGCAGTACAAAACCTCCTTTTTCCTGACAGTTCTGGGACAGTTTGTGGGTTCCTTCACGTTTCTTCTGTCCATTCTGTTCCTGATGGATCGGTTCGGCACCGTAAAGGGGTTTACGGCGGCGCAGGTACTGCTCTGCTTTGCCGTGGTACTGATGGCGTTTTCTCTGGCGGAATGCTTCTTCCGGGGGTTTGACACCTTTGCCTCCACCATCTCTCAGGGGCAGTTCGACCGGATTCTGGTCAGACCCCGCAGCGAGGTGCTGCTGACCCTTTGCTCCAAAGCGGAGCTGTCCCGGATCGGACGCTTTCTGCAGTCGGCACTGGTTTTCGCCTACGCCATCCCGAACAGCGGCGTACACTGGACATGGGACAAAATCCTGACCCTTTGTTTTATGATCCTCTCCGGCGTGGCACTGTTCTCCGGTCTGTTCGTGATCTATGCTGCTATCTGCTTTTTCACCACGGAGGGACTGGAATTCATGAACATCTTCACCGACGGCGGCAGGGAGTTCGGCTCCTACCCCATTGCAGTGTACGGCGAAAAGGTACTGAAATTTTTCACCTTCATCGTCCCGCTGGCACTGGTGCAGTATTACCCGTTCCTGTATCTGGTGGATCGGGCGGAGCACCGGTGGTATGCCGTCACCCCCATTGCCGCATGGCTGTTTCTGATCCCCTGCGCCATCCTCTGGAAAGTGGGTCTGCGGCATTATAAATCCACGGGATCGTGATGGAAAAGTAAGAAGTAAGAGATAAGAAATAAGAAGTATCCGAATGTAAAAACGGCTTACCGGAACGTACAGAATACAAAAGTTTTGTTTCTGTTTCGTTCAGTAAGCCGTATTCATTTCCGGACTGCTTCTTACTTCTTACGTCAATGATGATTAATTCGTTTTACAAAACCGGAAACCATGTAGGGCGGGATGCCTACATCCCGCCGTCTAACGTCTTGCAAACGGCGTGTTTCTGTATGTCCAATATACGCTTTTGTTCTCAAAACCGTTAGTTGATGATTACAGAAGTGGTTGAATACCAAACTATACGGCGGCGGGATCACTCAAG